>NZ_JBHIOH010000067.1:0-126054 GCF_042195375.1 Bartonella sp. CL100XZDX
CCACAATCAACCACGCATTTGCGCTTCTTTATATATGACGAAATCAAGCCTGAATATATCGCACAGATGCAATTCCAAATGGCGTGCACAGGACGCAAATGGTGTCATTTCATGAGCTATAATCCAAACTTTGTAGGTAGATCTACTGGTTTGAGAATGAAAATCAAACGCGTCCACCGTGATGAGAAACACATTGAAGAGATTAATAAAGCGGTCGAAATTTTTTTAGGGGAAATAGAACAAGAGATGCAAAAGATTTTGACAAAAGCCGCTTAAACCTATGGGGGTGCTCTCTCCTCCCAGCACCCCCGCCCTTTCCTAACAACTTTCAACACATGCGTGCTTCACGCTACGGGTGGATTGTACGCAAATCAAGGAAATAAACCATGGAAAAGAAATACGAACTTACTGATGAAACAACTGAGGTTGATGGCAAAACTCTCCACCGCATTCGTGCCTTACGAGACTTTGGTGGTATTAAAGCAAACGACCTAGGCGGTCTTATAGAACATGAAGGCAACTTATCCCATGAGGGCAATTGTTGGATTTGGTATAAGGCTTGTGTTTTTGGAGATGCACGTATTTATGGCAAAGCAGAAGTTTTCGATGAACCATGCATTTACGGTCATGCAGAAGTTTACGGTGATGCATATATTTGCGGTGAACCTAGCGTTTTTGATAATGCAGAAGTTTATGGCAATGCACAAGTTTACGGTGAGGCATACATTTACGATAGGGCGCGTGTTTACGGCAATGCGCAAGTTTACGGTGATGCGCATGTTTACGGTCATGCAAAAATTTACGGTGATGCGTGTGTATGTTGGGACGACTGGATTGATGGCGATAAAAGAATCTCAACTGGAGAAAAGACCAGATGAAAAAATACGAACTTACTGATGAAACAATTGAGTTTGATGGATACATTACGCTTTACCGCATACGTGCATTAAAAGATTTTGGTGATGTTAAAGCAGGCGACCTTGGCGGCTTTGTAGAGTATGAAGACAATTTAAGTCAAAAAGACGATTGCTGGATTTATAATGATGCCAAGGCGTATTGTTGTGCCAAGATTTACGATAGTGCTAAGGTTTATGATAAAGCACAAATTGGTGATTGTGCCGAGATTTTTGGCAATGCAAAAATTTATAATAACGTCAAAATATATGATGGAGATATTTTTGGATACACACAAATTTATGGAAATGTGATTATTGATGCCGATTCAAGAATTTATGGCAATGTAAAAATTTATGATAATTCAGAAGATTGTAAACAAACTATGACCGCCCAGAACGGCGACTCTTCAACAAAAGACGACATTCCTTTCTAGCAACACAAACCAACTTTTAACACCAGCGTGATTCACGCCACGGGTGAATTACATCTAAAATGAAGGGGAATAAACATGCCACACCGCTCACCTACTATCACGCAACCAGCTATTGCTCGTGCTTTAAGAGAAGCTAAAAAACAAGGATGTGAACTCATAGAAATCAAACCTACAGGGGAATTATTAATTCATATCAATAAAACCATAACACCAACAACGATAGATAATACTTATAGCATTGACGATTTTCCACCGCTTGAAAACGAGCAAGAAGACTACGAGACCAGCAAAAGCTGCCCCTCTGTCGACGGTATAAAGTTTTAGCCATGCCAAAACGCCGTCCACCGCATCTTGTTCGTGAACGTACACGCCATGGTAAAGTTATATGGTATGTACGTATTGGTCATGGACCACGGTTTCGGATTGAAGGAACCTATGGAACGCAAGAGTTTGTTGACAATTATACGCTGGCTATTAAACAAGCGCAAAATGGCTCCTCCAAAACAAAGAGGCGTACCAGACTCACAGAAGGGTCTTTCGATTGGTTATTGCATCAGTATTTACAAAGCATGCAATGGCATAATCAATCAGAATCTACTAAAAAAGTTAAATATCGAATTCTGAATAATGTTTCTAAACATATCGGTGATCGTGCATATAAAAGCATAAACAAACAACACATTCTTGAAGCCGTAGATAGAAGGCGAGAGACCCCCGCGGCGGCAAGACATTTTTTGACCTCTTTAAACGGTCTTTTTAATTGGGCGGTTGATAATGCCCTTTTAAATAGAAATCCTGCCTTTAATATAAAAGCACCAAAATCTTTAAACAGTGAGGGATTACTGCCATGGCTAGAAGAGGACATAGACAAATATTATCACCGTTGGTCACATGGTACACATGAACGCGTCTGGATTGATGTTCTTCTTTATACAGGCTTGCGTCGTGGTGATGCCGTTCGTATCGGCTGGAAAGACGTCAAAGATAATATCATTTATCTCAAAACAGAAAAGAGCCAATTTAAAACAGATGTTTTTCTTCCTATTTTACCAGAACTAGAGGAAACCCTTAAAATTGGTCCTATAGGTAATGAAACATTCATTTGTGGTAAAGGTGGAAATAAGCTTGTCAAAGAAAGTTTTGGTAATCTGTTTCGTAAAGCTTGTAATGCAGCAGGTATTAAAAAATCAGCGCACGGATTGCGAAAATTAGCAGCAACACGTGCAGCCAATGCTGGTGCGACAGTTTCGCAAATGAAAGCGCTTTTTGGCTGGACAGAAGATAACATGGCATCCCTTTATACCAAAACAGCCGATAGAAAACGCCTTGCAATAGAAGCAATCAAAAAGCTACAAAAAGGTTCGGGATAGACATAAAAATAAGTTAAAAGAATCAAAGGAATCAAAACTCCCGAACTTTTATATAATCTATTGATTTTATATAAATATAACGCTCTCTTCCTCTCCGCCATCTATTGTTATAAAAGCAGTTGATTGTGTATAGGAATTTTGTTTTCAGTGATTTGTGCTCATTTGCTTTTCTACTAATCTCAATTTTGTGAAGTTTTTTGATTTCTTTTCTTGCTAGACGTTTTCTATCAGCTACTCTGCTATAGAGTGGTGCTATTTTATCTTCCTTCCATCTAAATTTATGTGCGAAATTGTAATACCTGTTATTAGCAGCGCGTGTGGTTGCTCATTTTCTTAATTCCTGTGTTGATTTTTAATTTTATGTTTCATGAAACAAGTTACAAAAATTTCTTTTCTAATGGTGTAAACTAAAGCAAAACCAATGGGGGATATTTTAAGCGCAAGATGTTTCATGTAAATCGCTATTGTTGATAAAGGAGAAAGCGAAGCTCTGTTATAGCAATCACATTGACGTTGCATATTTTTTAGCTAAGGATTGCTTATTTATTTTATGGATATAGGGAGCAGCATGAACGTTTGTAAGAATAAGCGGCCGTAAAGCTAGATATGTTACGGATTTGGTTCTGCAAAGTGTTTTTGATCTCCCTATGTCGTTTCAATCGTTTGGTGGCATATTTATTATTTTATGACGTTGTTTTGCTAAGCTTTTGCTTTTGCTTGTCAATCAACACCTATTCCTTATACAACGGCATATTTGAGATCAATATTTAAGATGGTTTACTGCTTTATCGGTTATGTCAGCTTTTATATATCAAATAGGGGAGAAAATATTGTATATATCTGTTAGCGAGTTATTTCTAAAAACGGAAGGATCTTTTAATTTTGAAAAAAATATGAAAGCGGAAAAGATGGAAATGAGCTCCCATTTTTATCATCATCTTATTAATTCAGTTTTACAACTTTCATGAATCTCTATGGTCGTGTCTTTTAAATAATGAAGATTGCGTATCTCACGCTTTTGTTTATCCCGTTGGGATTATGCCTCTCATATAAAAAGCATGTTCTAAACACAAATATACTTGTGTTGCCAATTTATGCACTTGTTTTAAAGAGATATCTTTGCAATGTGTATAAGCCATTTTGCGACGCCACCTCGTAAATGGTATAAAACACAAAAGTTTCTGTGAGACACATAAAGCCTTATAAAGCCACACCATTTGTATCCTTATGAAGATGCAAAGAGGCATATTATATATCTGCCTTCCTGTTGTTATAGATTTTAACTATGAGAGTTCATAAAAGGCATTTTTTCTTTTCTAAATCGTTTTTATCTATACGGCTTTCTCCACTTATGATGTGCAAGCAAATGATTTTGGTTGTTTCAACCATAAAAATAGATTGGAAAAGAAAGAATCTTACAATATTCAAGTTTGGTATATTATGATTATAAATCAATGTGTTGCTTTATATTTGCATTGTATATTGAAAGTTGGATGTGGCAATGCTCTCAAAAAAGTATCGATTTCTTTTAGAAGAAAACATTGTGGGTGAAATGTTATGGTTTTCCTCTCACAGAGACTTTTGAGAGTGTTTCATCCATCTCATGACAACCAAACCACACATGAAAAAAGTAATGGTCGGTAATATTAGGTAGTAAGACGGAGAAACTTTTGCAGGAAGAAAAGAAATAATACTCAATACTGTAATTGAAAATATTCTTCCGCTAAAAGAGACAGCACCAACAACACCGGAAATATGCTGCGTTTGTTTTTGGTTAAGTTCTGAGAAAAATAAGCTTTTTGCACCGATCGGTACAGTGCAAATAAATCCATGGATTAAAGAGAAGGCGATGACTGATGCAGCAGTTTGATGGCTATGAACTGAAAAATAGAGCGCTATGCACATCAGCGCAGAAAAGAAGGAAAAATATTTTATAGAATTCTTATATTTTTTATCAAGAACATGATACTTAGACATCAGTAAATTTGAAAAATATTGTGCTGAAAAGGCTCCAATATGGCAGCACATCAAGACGAGCATTTGCGAACCGTTGAGGTGATGAATTTTCCCCCCTGAAAGTATTATCGGTTGCCAGAAATGATAAATAATCTGAATACCAGCGCTAAAAAGGCACATAAGGAAAATAAACCATGCTCCTCCTACTGTGTTTTGAAAGATCCAGAGCGTTTCCTTGGCATTGTGCAAGATTGTATTTGTTTTGGACGTTTCAATTGTCGTTTTCTTTGCTTCAGGAACAATAAGGAATATCAAAAAAATAAATCCCATCATGAGGCATGAGATGATATATCCCATAAAATATTGTCCAGAGTAATAGATCGTTCCAATGCCTATAATCCCACTGAGAATACTTCCGAAAGAGTTAACTTGGTGGTAGAGATGAGCATAATGCGAAAAATGATCCTGTTTATCGCCTAGAGAATGGTAAATCCATCCGTCAATGGCGCTGACAATGATGCAAATGCCCGCTGCATAGAGAATTTGCGCAATAATAAGTGCTGTCATATTGGGAGCTTGAAGGCATAGAAGATAAAATACTCCTGTCATAAAGACCCCAGCCATAACGGAATATTTACGCCGATATCTGTCAGATAAAACAGCGCAGGGAAAATCAAGCAGCAGAATAGTGGTGGAAAAGACAACCTGAAGCAGAGCTAATTGCGCCAGACTAACTCCCATGGACATTAAAAAAATAGCATGGTAAACACCAATGAGCATGCGGACAGCATTATAGGAGCCATAGTTGAGAGCAAGGGCGCGTGGTCTGTTCATTGTGTTGTTCCATAGATTGTACAATAAGAATTTCCACTGAAAAGAATATTTTTCTGTGAAAAGGTAGCGGTTTCATATCCCCATTCAGGGATCGGTGGAAAACTGTTTTCCATAACCACCCCAAAATTAAAAAGGTCCCTTAGTCTATATGAGACTTCAAAGCGTATTAATGAGAGCAAATGATGCAATTTTAAAGTGATTATGAGGAGCAACATAAGCCTCATAAATGAGATTGTCATCTTTTGAGGGGGGGTGCTTGTGGGGCTGTTGCTTTCATAGCAATCATTTTGTCTAGATCTGTAAAATGATCCTAGGACGGCAAGATCATTGACATAATTAGAACTTATAGAGGCTTGTTTATTTTTTATATACCATTTACTGATCCATTCTCTTTGCTGATCAGGTGAAATAGCACAAATGATCCATAAATCGGTTTTTGGTAATTTTTTGATATCTTTTTTTATAGTCATCAACATTTGTAATCCCCCCCTTTCTTTCTGACTGTTTCTCCGTATCACTTTACGTCTAAAAAAGTTTTTTTCAGAATTCATCTTTACTTTATTTATTAAAAAGATTGTCTCGCAAGGTGCTTTTTAATCCCGTCATTACGATTAAGAATTAAATTTCTGATATATAAGAGGAAGGGTGCATGATACATTGTGACTAAATACATAAATCCCTCCGTATCCTGAAATGACGATTTCCTTTTGCAAAACAGTATCTTGAATGGAAGCTCGATAACCGTTACGTTGATTATGGAAATGATAACCTAAAAGAGTGCTTATGAGTGCTTGAAGATATTCTTTAGATATTACAGACAGGACAAGAAAATAGTTTAAAAAAATCAAACGTAGGATGAAAGCTTTCATCTTATGATGGGTAATGGTGAATTTTAAACTTCATCTACTGTTTTTTTGAGCTACTGTGCTGTAAGAAAGATCAAACTCCCCCAATTCATGTCTCTAATTTAGATCATTGATCATAAATATTATATACTGTCTTTTCAAATTATAACTTTGCTCATTGTTTGTCTTCACTGATTAAATCAACATTTCTCTAAAAATGCCGCTTGAGAAAAATGCATTCTATCAGTTTAATACTCTATGATCTTTTAATTAATTTAAGGAAGATAGCATAAAATATACGATAAAAAATGAATAAATTTCAATCTTTGTAAAAAAACACAAACTTTTTACTGCTGCTGATAAAAAACAAAGCTATATTAAAAGTAGCTTTATACCCTTCAATATCATTGGTTGTGTTTATCTGTTTTGTCTACTCATTATTTCACCATTGTTAATATGATTGTTAATCAAAATATCATTTTTGAATTATTTATAGCATCGTATTAAACTCTTTTAAAGTCATGGATAAAAGATTAAATTACTCCTCTAGAGATATAAAACTAGATAGAAAATTCCATGGCTACTCTGTTGAATAAATTAGTTTTTATAGATTTACTCTATGTGTAGCGTATTTAATTGTTGTACAACTTATCATTTTTTATTTTTATTATAGATTATTTAAAATAGATTTAATAAATTTTATTATGAATATTTTGATATGAATTTATATGTCTATTTAAATTGTTGTGTTCAGAGAAAAATAAAAAAATGTTTACAAAAAAAGTTCTGTTTAGAGAAGGCTTATTGCTTATCATATTTTTGCTACCATATTTTTTGTCTACCTCGCATGGCTATACGGGTATAGATAAATTATTTTGTTCCAAAGTGGTTAGGGAGCGCGATGATGCTGTTCAAAAGTTGGATTCAGTCAAGTTTGAAAAAGAAAATGCTGAACGGGGATGGAACGATACCATGAAAATATTGAATATGATGATAGACGACTTGAAGAGAATAGCTCTTGAACAGCAGGAACTCTATTTGGCATTGCTGAAAAATATGCCAAACAACAAACAACTTTCTTATAAATATCAAACAACTCTAAAACGCAATGATGCGGTTTTTGAGCGGCTCGAGAAGGCTTTTACTTTATTTGAGCATGTTGAAAAGGACAGAAGCCTTTCGAGGGCTAGGTGAAGCAAATAAGCATAAAGATCAGTCTCAAATGTTACATTACTTAGAAGTGATTTCTGAACATCATGGACATGTTGATGGACTCAATAAAGAACTTGAAAGGCTCAATCACGAAGTTGATAGTTTAAACAATAGGCTTCAAAATTTGAAGAAAATATCTCGATAAGAAAACAGAAAGTTGTTCATTGATGCAAATGAGGAAGAATGCATGAGATCATGAATAAAGATTTCATTGAAAAAGGAATGAACGATGGGATTTGCAATAGTACTCATCATATCCGTTATGGTTATTATAGGGACTCTTTGTTTTTTGTGTAACAGAAACTGTGAAAGAGCGGAAAGAGATAGATGGAAAAGATATGGAGAAGCACCAGAAACACGCTCCGAAAATGAAAGAAAAAATGAGACCAGTATGACAATACAAGAAACATAACCATTTCATGAGACACTTTAAAATCCAGATAATAAGGTTTTGGGAGTCTCTTCAGCATTTGATAAAGAATCTGAAGTTTTCGCGTTTAAAGAAGTTATGGTCCTTTCATCGAAGGAATATAAAATAATCATCTGCATATTTGTTATCATTTTGGCAGTGGACTTTGTTATCCAGATGTTGGATAAGGTCATTATCCAAGTATTGGATGGGGGCAGAGAGTTTGATATCTTTACTTTTATATGTATTTTTAGCTTATTTATTTTGATCTGTTGTTTTATGGCTATCCCGATTATTTTAATTTTACACAATACGATTGAGGAAAAAATTGAAAAAAATACTTCAGCAATATAAACAGATTTGAAATGAGAGAATCTTACAATATTCGGGTCTCTCATTCAATATACAAAACAGTAAATTATCATTATAAATCAATGTGTTGTGTAATAAAGCCGATACATTTGAAGCAGAGTTTGATGATAGTGGCAATGATTTAGAGGTTCCCTCAAGCAATAGTGCGCTACAGGTGATCTTTGGTTATGAGAACAGCATCAGTGCATTTATGGGGTGTTTTGTTGTCGAATCGGTTGTAAGTTGTGGTGGCAGTGATGGAGAGATTTTGCGCCTTTGTGGCAAAAGTGCCTCAATGCGTAAAGAGCTCAAAGAACAGGTGAGTGAGCATTTTGATCACAAAACTGTTGGTGAGATTGTTGAGACACTTGCCAAACGCCATGGCTATCAAGCAAAGGTCAGTCCTCAGTTCACTCAACAAACTTTGCCTTATGTGATTCGTACAGATCAATCGGCTGTTGATTTTTTAACCCGCCTTGCCGATCGCATGCGGGCACGTTTTTTGATCAAGGACAATAAGTTTTTGTTTTTAAGCGGAGATAATTTACCAGCATTAGCAATCNACATTTTGACCACCAAACCATTGGTGAGATTGTTGAGACACTTGCCAAACGCCATGGCTATCAAGCAAAGGTCAGTCCCCAGTTCACTCAACAAACTTTGCCTTATGTGATTCGTACAGATCAATCGGCTGTTGATTTTTTAACCCGCCTTGCCGATCGCATGCGGGCACGTTTTTTGATCAAGGACAATAAGTTTTTGTTTTTAAGCGGAGATAATTTACCAGCATTAGCAATCCATAAGCACGACTGTTCCAACTGGGAATTTACGTTAGAGCCACGTACGCAATATGGCACCATTGAAGCTTCTTATTTTGATCGCTCAAAAGGGCAGCAATGCCAAGTCAAACATCAGACAGGGTTTAGCGGTCCCGTGCGGCGTTTACGGACTTGTTACACTTGTGAGGAGGAAGCACGAGCTGCTGCTGCTTCCGAGTCGGACAGGTTGTGTCGTGCTGTAGGCAGTGGTTCTTTGACCCTTGAGGGACGCCCTGAAATCATGGCGGATCAACCTCTTTTATTGCAAGGGTTTCGTGGGCAAATCAATGGGCCATGGAAAGCCGCGACCGTCACCCACTGCTATGAGAAGCAAAGCGGATACACCACAGAAATCACCTTTGAGGCACCAGACAAGGGAAAAGAAAGCAATGAGAACACTGAACATGCTAAAAACAGAAAATCCAAGAGATAACTTTGCTTCTTCTTTTCGTCAACTTCCCCATAATATTGAAGCAGAGCAGGCATTACTTGGAGCAATCCTGATTAATAATAATGCACTCGATCGCGTTTCAGACTTTCTCAAAGCAGAACATTTTTTTGAAACGCTACACCAAAATATCTTTGAGATTGTCTTACAAATTATTCAAAAGGGTCATCTTGCAAACCCCATTACAATCAAGCCCTATATCCAAATGGAAGAAAAAATTGGAGATATTACTGTATACCAGTATGTTGTTCGCTTAGCCACAGAGGCAGTCACTATTATTAACACTGAAGATTATGGACGCGTTATTTACGATCTTTTTATCCGCCGGTCTTTGATTAATCTTGGCAATGAAGTTGCCAATACAGCCTTTGATGCTCCTGTAGAGCTCACGCCTACCCAACAAATTGAAACGATTGAAAATCAGTTATTTGAGCTCGCCGAAAAAGGAAAATATGGGGGTGGGTTTGAAAACTTTGATACAGCCATTGCAAAAGCACTTAACATGGCAAGCGCTGCAAAAAAGCGTTCCTCACAGCTTTCTGGGATAGCTACCCATATCAAAACCCTTGATGAGAAAATGGGGGGGCTACAGCCATCTGATTTGATTATCATAGCGGGACGCCCTGGTATGGGGAAAACCTCTCTGGCGACCAATATTGCTTTTAATATTGCCAATGCTTGTAAGCGTGATAACAGCCAAGAAAATGAAGGGGGCATTGTTGGTTTCTTTTCACTTGAGATGTCAACAGAACAGCTTGCAACTCGTATTATCTCAGAACAAATAAAGGTTTCTTCTTCTGATATGCGTCGTGGTAATATCTCAGAAGAGCAATTTACCAACATCATTTACGCAATGCGTTCCTTACAAACAATCCCTCTTTATATTGATCAAACGGGGGGTGTATCCCTTGCACAATTGGCCGCCCGTGCAAGGCGTCTCAAACGACAACATGGTCTAGATGTCTTGATTATCGATTATATCCAACTCATGACAAGCGGTTCAAAGCGTTCATTAGAAAATCGCGTTCAAGAAATTACAGCCATTACCACCGGATTAAAAGCACTTGCAAAAGAACTCAATATTCCCATCATTGCTCTGTCACAACTTTCGCGTCAAGTTGAAAACCGAACCGATAAACGTCCACAACTCTCCGATTTACGTGAATCTGGTTCAATTGAGCAAGATGCCGACATTGTTTTGTTCGTTTATCGTGAAGAATATTATCTCAAAAATGAAGAACCCAAAGAAGGCACTGCTGAGTATAGCAAATGGCAAGATGCAATGGAGAAAGCCAAGGGTAAAGCCGAGGTTATTATAGCAAAACAACGCCATGGTCCGACAGGAATCGTCCCCCTTGCCTTTCAATCCGACTTTACATGCTTTAGTGATCTGGAAAAATAGGAGCAGAAAAATGCGTTAAAGAGAGCTTTAAATACCCTTTGAAAGGCATTTGAAGACCCTTTGAGAACATCTTTAAAACTCTTTAAAAAAAATAAATTGGTACAAAACCTAGTGGCAAAATATACAAAACCCGCTGGCAAGCTACACTGCTGACAAACTACACACACAATAAAAAAGTAATGGTAGCGGAGGAGGGATTTGAACCCCCGACACAAGGATTATGATTCCTCTGCTCTAACCTACTGAGCTACTCCGCCAAAATAAGCAATCATAATTGTCAATAATTACATCTTTTGCGGATATAAGGGGTAGAATAGTAAGATGTCAAGCATCGTTTTTAAGCTTTTCTCTTGTCATTCTATATTATCCTCGATATGTAAAAGTGTAATTTTATATGATAAAGTAAGGTAAGGCATGAAAATGGTGCCACGTGTAGCGGTTTTAGGATGCGGTCATTGGGGTGAAAATCATATACGGACACTCCACTCTCTCGGAGCTTTAGCAGCAGTTTCTGATATTGATAATGATCGTGCTGCTAGTTTTGCAACACTGTATGGTGTAGAGGTTGTTACACCAGATGATCTTTTTACTCATCGAGATATTGATGCGTTGGTATTAGCGTTGCCGCCACAATTGCATACGCAAAATGTGCTCCGTGCTGTTAAAAATGGTAAAGATGTTTTGGTGGAAAAACCAATAGCCTTGAATGTTTCTGATGCTAAACGCCAAGTTCAGGAGGCTGAGGCCTATGAGCGAGTTTTTATGGTGGGCCATATTTTACGTTTTCATCCGGCTTTTGAAAAAATGTGTGAATTGGTGAAAAACGGAGATGTGGGAGATGTGCGATATATTTATTCTCATAGATTAGGCTTTGGAAAATTTCACACACACAGTGATGCTTTATGGGATCTTGCCCCTCATGATCTCTCAATGATTTTGGCGTTGACAGGATGCGAACCTTCCGAAATTCGCGGTGAGGGGGCTGCTGTCGTTGATCAGATTTCTGATTTTTCTCATATTCATATGATTTTTCCAAATGGTGTGCGTAGTCATCTTTTTACTTCACGCTTAAGCTCTTATCGTGAGAGGCGTTTAATTGTTGTTGGAACAAAGGCTATACTCGTTTTTGATGATATGGAACCGTGGAGTCGTAAATTGGCAATGCACCATTTTGCTGTTTGGAAAGAAAATCAAGAGTGGGCTTTTAGCATGGATGAGCTGAATTATATTGATGTTTGTGAAGACTTGCCGCTTACTTGCGAATTACGGCATTTCCTTCATTGTATTGAAACGCGTCAATCACCTCGTACAAATGGTGATGATGCTATTGCTGTTTTACGGATTTTAACAGCTGCTGATGTCAATTATGATAGATAAAAGAGATAGGTAGCGCTTTTGCATTCTTGTGATGATCAATGGAGTTAATATGCAATTCATCGACCTTGGGGCGCAGCGTGCGCGTATTGAAGATAAAATTAATTCTGCAATTGCGCATGTAGTCGCTAGTGGTAAGTATATTTTGGGGCCAAAAGTAACAGAATTTGAAGAGAAATTGGCAGAATATCTTGGCGTTAAACATGTGATTGCATGTGCTAATGGAACAGATGCTTTGAAGATGCCTCTTATGGCTAAAAATATTGGTCTAGGGGATGCTGTTTTTTGTCCTAGTTTTACATTTTCAGCAACGGCTGAAGTGGTTGCTTTGGTGGGGGCTGAACCTGTTTTTGTCGATGTTTTACCTGATACATTCAATATTGATGTTGAAAAACTTTCTCACGCTATCGAAATGATAAAAAAAGAAGGACGTCTAAAGCCAAAGGCTATTATTGCTGTTGATTTATTTGGGCTTTCTGCTGACTATGTGCAAATTGCTCAAGTGGCTGCCAAGGAAAATCTTTTTGTAATTGAAGATGCTGCTCAATCTATGGGGGGGAGAAGCGGTAATACTATGTGTGGTGCTTTTGGTGATGTGGCTGCTACAAGTTTTTATCCTGCAAAACCATTAGGATGTTATGGCGATGGAGGCGCTATGATGACCAATGATGATCATTTTGCAAAACTTTTACGCTCTATTTTGTTTCATGGTAAAGGTGAAACGCAATATGACAATGTACGTATTGGTATGAATTCGCGCCTAGATAGCATTCAGGCTGCAATTTTACTAGAAAAGTTTGTGATCTTTGAAGATGAAATGGAAAAGCGTGTAGAAATTGCTCAACGCTATTCCAATGGCTTAAGAGATATTGTTACAGTTCCAGAAATAGGAGAAAATATTCGTTCTGCTTATGCACAATATACGATTAAGGTAAAAGAACGGGATAAATTAAAAGATTTTTTACAAAAAAATTCTATCCCTACAATGATTTATTATAAAACTCCTTTACATCAACAGCCAGCTTATAAACACTTCCCTTATGTAAAAGATTCCCTTTCTGTTTCAGAGTCTTTGGGAGAGTGTGTTTTAAGTTTACCAATGCATCCTTACTTGACACAAACGGATCAGGATATGATTATCAAAAAAATAAGAGATTTTTATCACTCTTGAGAGCGTATTTTTATCCTTAAAATTATGGTCAAATCTCTATTGGTGATCCATCTTAGAAGGTATTTTTTGTTAGAGTGTGTGACCAATGTCTTTGGTATTATTTGCTTTCTAGAACCTATGAAATGTTGTTCTTTAGAGCGGAGATATGATTAGCAAGTGAATCTGCTAGACAAGAAGATATTTTTTAACAGAACGATATAGGCTAAAAAACTTTTTCCTTTAGCTTAGCAGAAAAGTCACGTTTAATAAAAAGGATTTGGGTTATGAAAGTTACAATGAACCTTTGTTGATTTTACTCTTCATTTAAGGTGTTTTAAAAGATAACTTATTTAACAGGGCTTTTGGAGAGAAAAGTTATTTTTTTGCGAATACGTGAGGCTAGGTCATTTTTGTTTTTTGATTTTTGAATCAATGTGTTGATGGGTGATGTATTCCCCTCTTGTAGCGCTATTTGAGCTGCCAATGTTGCTGCAAGTTCTTTTGTTTCTTCACGGAGTTCTTCCAGCAATTGGTGGTTAGCAGTCGGGTCAAGCTCATGAGTTTGGATTTTTTGTAAGCGTTGCTGATAGAGTGCGATTTTTTCACGCATCATTTTTCTTTCCTTTGAAAGTGTGTAGTGTGGCGATATTTTGTTTGATTGCTATCGCTTCTTTGGTGAGAGTATCTTTTGTGGGGAGGCATAGCCGATAAAATTGTTCTGTTACTTGGCTCAGTTGTATTTTTTGTTGGGCATATTTTTTTTGCAAAAATTCATACTTTTGTTGGTTGTTTGCTAATTCTACAGCATGTTGTGCACGAAGAAAATCGTGATTTGCTTCTATTTCCGCGAGTGATAATGGCATTTTCGCACAAACATCTTTATACGCAAAATGAACGGCTTTCCGCCAAATAAAAGGAGATAAAAGCACCAGTAACCAAGAAGTGAAAGCAACTCCGAGTATAAAAAAAAGAAATGATTGAATAAGCATAATACCCCTTTTCAAATAAGAATACGTTTAAAACGGATTCCATGTCGGTTTAGGTGTTAATTTTAAATATCCTACATTGATACCAAGGCGTGCGCCGACTCCTGTACGTATTGGGATTAACAAGGTATTATGGTATTTTAGGACATGAAAACCAACACCTGCAATTAAATAGGCCGAACCTGAAATACCACCATAGCGTCTCCATAAATTATTTATGCCATTAAGATTGTAAACTAAGATCATTAAACGGGAGCCTTGGCCGCCAAAATCCCATCCTACTGAGGGACCTTGCCAAAAAACTTTATGTTGACCATAGCTTTTGGTAAAAACCCTTCCTTCGCCATAGGTTAATCCAGCAAAAAAGGCACCAGAAGCTTCTTCTCCTAAAATATAGGCATTGGGATAACCGTATTTTGAAAAAATATTTTGAATTGCAACAGCCAAACCACTGGCTGTTTTTCCAAAAAAAATATGACCAGAATCAATAATTTCTTGGAGTGAATAATGAGGCTCGTTTTGCTCTATTGGTTTTAGTTGAGCATGTGTGGTGTTTATGGTGATGAATAAAAGGAAGATTAAAGATATAATATTTCTGTACCAGTATTTGAGCAGAGAGAGAGCCATGGAGTTTTCTCCTTTTATTAGTGATAAACAAAAAGATAATATTAGAATTTTCATGCTATTCAAATAAAAAATAAGATATAAGGTTATTTAAATTCTTGAATTTATTTCTGATTTTTTAGCATGATTGTTAATATTTCCTATTATGCATCAGATGTTAAGAGTTTTTCTTTAAAATAAAGTTTGTTTTTTTGAATCTAGGAGTTTTCAATCATTATGACGTTAGATATTTCTTTGAAGCCTATGGATCTTGCTGCTTTGCTTTGTAGTCGTATTTGCCATGATTTGATTTCACCTGTGGGGGCTATTCAAAATGCAATGGAGCTTTATGATGAAGGAGGAGCTGAAGAAGATGCTTTACAATTGGTGCGTTTATCCGTTGCAAGTGCTGCTGCACGTCTACAATTTGCGCGATTGGCTTTTGGTTTTGCTGGTGCAAGTGGAGGACAAATAGATACACGGGCTGCAGAGCAGGTTGCTCAACAATATATGAAAGAAGAAAAAGCAACATTAAAATGGCAAGCTTCTTCTTTATTGTTAGAAAAAGATGAAGTTAAACTTTTGCTTAATTTATTATTGATTGCAAATGCAACAGTTTCTCGTGGTGGTGAAATTGTTGTTATGATTTTGCAAGAAGAAAATAAACGTTCTTTTCGATTTGAGGTTTTCGGTAGAACTCTCCGTATACCCCCTCATTTTCTTGCGTTATTCCGTGGAGAAGTTCAAGAAGAGCTTGTTGATGCACATGTCATCCAATTTTATTACACAATGTTACTTGCTCAGATGACAGAGATGAAAATAAATATTGATGAAAGTGATGGTTGTATTGTTTTAGAAAGTATAAAAAAGCTTTGAATAAGAGAGAAGCGCTTAAGCTGTGTTGGGAAAAGTGGCTTCGATTGAATTTATGAGCGATAAGGTTATATGTGTAAATTTGGTGTGGTTACTTCTTAAGCTTTAAGCGCTTTCTATATGAGATTTTTGGTGTGCGAGTTTTCTACTTTTAACAGAGAAAAGATCTCGGGAAAAAATCTCGGCCCGCTACACTCCGAGATTTTACAATGTGCATGTTCACTGCTTAAGCGGTTTTTCGTACGTTCTCTTCAACTGGATCACGTAAAACATAACCACGTCCCCAAACTGTATCAATGTAATTTACACTAGAAGAGACTGCTTCCAATTTTTTCCGCAATTTACAGATAAAAACATCGATAATCTTTAGTTCTGGTTCATCCATTCCACCATAGAGATGATTGAGAAACATTTCCTTGGTAAGGGTGGTACCTTTGCGTAAAGAGAGAAGCTCTAACATTTGGTACTCTTTACCGGTTAAATGAACAGGGCGCCCTGCAACTTCGACAGTTTTTGTGTCAAGGTTAACGGTGAGATCTCCGGTAACAATAACCGATTGTGCATGTCCTTTAGAACGACGAACAACTGCATGGATACGTGCAATGAGCTCATCTTTATGAAAAGGCTTCGTCATATAGTCGTCTGCTCCAAAGCCAAAACCACGAACCTTGTCTTCAATGGCATTCATACCAGAAAGGATTAAGACAGGAGTTTTTATTTTTGCCAATCTTAGAGTCCGCAAGACATCATACCCTGACATGTCAGGCAAATTCAGATCAAGCAAAATGATATCATAATCATAGAGTTTTCCTAAATCGATACCTTCTTCACCCAGATCAGTGATATAAACATTAAAGTTAGCCGACTTTAACATCAACTCAATGCTTTGAGTAACTGCTCTATCATCTTCAATTAATAATACGCGCATTTTAGATCCCTCACTTTGCTCCTTCACGAATCATAAGGAGCATTTCTATTTTATATCAGTTAGCAAAACCACTGTTATAAAAACAATTCATTAAATCAAACACTTATAACAAAGTGTTTATGAACATTTTAGTAGTACGCGTAACAATCACTACTAAATTCCCCACTATCCATGATAGTGGTTAACAAAATATTTTTATTTTTGAAAGAGGCTACAAAATTATTTTAGAAAAATCCCATATTTTTTAACATAATAAACAAAGAAGGGCTTTTTCTATAAACTTTAACTTAAAAAAAATTTGTAAAAGAGCGTTATAAATTACTTTTTTACAATTTCAGTGTTTATTTACTGAGCTTTAAACCTCTTCATTTATAATGGGGGGAAAAGTTAAAGAAATAGTTATTGCTCTTTAAAGCAGATTGTATTTTCAGATGCTTTAATGCAAGGCAAAAATTATTATAATTTCAAGTTAATAGACTGTTTTTGTCGGATAGACATATAACTAAAAGATATTTATTGGGTGTGAATGCGAGTTTTGAGTTGGCGCAATCAAGGAGTAGTGAGTATGAAGCCACGAGAAAATATGGTGCGATTGAGGATGTTTCAAGTGCGTGGAAAGCGCCGTGAAATTGCACAGCTTGAGATGATGATCGCAGAATTTGAACGAATGGTGTTAGAGTTGGAAGCACAGATTACTCATGAAGAACGTAAATCTGGAAACAATGATGTTCACCATTTTGCTTATTCTGCTTTTGCGCGTGCAGCGCGGCAAAGACGTGATAATCTGATCAATTCAATTCGTGATTTAGAACTTCAAAAAACAAACGCTGAAATTGCTCTCCATGAAGCTAATACAGAGCTGCAACGTGCACAGCTTTTGGAAGCACGAGAAAAGAAGATTGTTGCGGATGATAAGGATATTTTGATTCAATCTAATTCAATGGTTGGCTAATAAAAGCAATTATTGAAGAATCCATTCTTTCAGGTTTATCTTTTGGATATAGTATAAAACAGCCAAACTTTTATCAAGTTTGGCTGTTTTATAGATTGCTTTATGTTATCAAATCGTAATCAATGGCAACTTAATGCCTGTAGTGTTGAATCTTGGTCGTTCGTAATCCCGCTAAACCGTGTTCATCGATTAAACTTTGCCATGAAAGAAATTCTTCTACAGTCAAAGTATAACGGTGGCACGCTTCGTCAAGACTTAACAATCCACCTCTGACAGCCGCAACAACTTCAGCTTTGCGACGAATCACCCAGCGCCGTGTTGTTTGCGGCGGTAGGTCGGCAATTGTAAGCGGACTTCCATCTGGCCCAATAACATATTTCATTTGTGTTTTTATCAAATTGCTCATTCGTATCCTCTACCTTTAGTCAAGGACTTGATTCGTTTATAGAGCATGAAATTTAAAAAAGAGCTAAAAGCGCTGAAAGAAAAAATTAATAAAGTGATTGGGTATGTAAAAAGAAGCTCAAGTTGAAGTGTGTAGAAGAGATTCTTGCAATATTTTACCGGAGTTTTCAAAAGAGCAAAAAAGGATTTCTCCTAAACGATTGCCATTATGCCTTATTTCCATCATTCTTTTTTTGTTTGCAGCAGCTCTTAAGAAAATAATGCCTATGGTTGTGGAAAGGATAAAAAAATAATATAAAGACAATCAATCGTGTAAAAGTGCTGAAGAGCGTGCATCAGAATGTCAACATATAGGTAGCCATTAAACAGAGCATTAAATAGAGAATGAATACATGTTTTTAAACAGTCTTGATTTACCAGGACAACCTGAGGATTCTCGCATTGTTGTTGCAATGTCGGGGGGGGTTGATTCATCGGTTGTTGCAGGTCTTTTGAAAAAGGAAGGGTATAATGTTATTGGCATTACGTTGCAGCTTTATGATCATGGGGAAGCAACGCATCGGGTGGGGGCGTGTTGTGCAGGACAAGATATTGAGGATGCACGCCGCGTTGCAGAAACACTAGGAATTCCTCATTATGTTCTTGATTATGAAAAGCGCTTTCGTGAAGCTGTTATTGATCCTTTTGCAGAAAGTTATGCTCATGGAGAGACCCCAGTACCATGTATTGCATGTAATCAAACGGTTAAGTTTGCTGATTTATTAGCAACGGCACGCGAATTGGGGGCAGATGCTTTGGCTACGGGACATTATATTCGTTCGCGTTCCAACGGAGCGCATCGAGCACTCTTTCGTCCTCTCGATAATGATCGTGATCAGAGTTATTTTCTCTTTGCAACGACACAAGAACAGATTGATTATTTGCGTTTTCCACTTGGTGACCTTCCAAAAGCCCGCGTTCGTGAAATGGCAGCAGAAATGGGCTTTGTGGTTGCCAATAAGCATGATAGTCAGGATATTTGTTTTGTTCCACAAGGAAAATATTCAGATGTTATCGCAAAACTGCGTCCAGAAGCAGCTAATCCTGGCGTTATTGTCCATATTGATGGAAAGATTTTAGGTAAACATTCGGGAATTGTTAATTATACGGTTGGTCAACGTCGTGGTATTGGGGTATCAACGGGTGAAGCGCTTTATGTGGTTTATCTCGATGTGGAAAATGCACGTGTTATTGTTGGACCGCGTGAAATGTTAGAAACGCATAAGCTTTTTTTACGTGATGTGAATTGGCTTGGTGATGAGTCGTTAGATAATTTCCCTTCTCAAGGTATTGAGGTGGCTGTAAAGGTGCGTTCAACGCGTCCTCCTCACCTTGCGCGCTTACATTATAAAGAAGGTATTTTTTCCGTTGATTTATTGGAATGTGAAAATGGTGTGGCACCAGGGCAAGCTTGCGTTCTTTATGATGGAAATGGTCATGAGGCGCGTATTCTTGGGGGAGGATTTGTAACACATTCAGAACGTGCAGCTGATACTGAAATGATGTTGAAGCGCGTTTTATGCAATCTCGAAACAAAAGATCCTGTTTCCTCAGAACTAAAAACAACAGCTTTATAAAGCATAGTAAATTGATTTATAATGATATTTTTTAATCTTAAACTTGAATGAGAGACTTCCGGAAGGTTTTCTCATTGAAAGTTTGTTTTATGATTGAATCCATCAAAATTATATCTTCTGCACGTCATAAGCGGGGTTAGGGTGTGGAAAGTGATGATAAAGAAAATGTAAAAATGTTTTTTATCAATGCTTTCAAAGGCTAGGGGACGGCAATATTATTGGAGACTGATAGATAACATACAACATTGGGTATGTTTTATAACTTGAAGTGTTATCATCTTTAGTGGTCAAAGTTGGTAAAATGAGCAAGTGCAATACCTGAGGCTGTGGCAACATTAAGGCTGTCAAAACCGTCAGTCATGGGAATACGTAAGGTGTTTGATTGTTGTAGTATATGGGGTGGTAAGCCATCGCCTTCTGTTCCAAAAATAAGTGCCATTCTTTTGGTTTTGTTGGCTTGCTTGAGAGTGTGTGAGGCAGAAGGGGAGAGTGCATAAAGATGAAAGTTTTCATCGTTTAGAGCAGCTATAATGTCATCTATATCAGCGTTTTGCGTATAGGGTACTTTTAAAGCAGCGCCGGCAGACACTCTTATTGATTTGCGATAAAGTGGATCGCATGAGGTTTTGTCGACAATAATGCCATTACTGGCAAAGGCTGCTGCATTACGAAAAATTGATCCCATATTATCGTGATTCGAGATACCACATAAAACAAGAATCAAAGCTTTTTCTGGAAGATGTTGTAAAAAACTTTGTAAGGATGGCAGTATTTTGCGTTTACCAATACCCAGAACACCACGATGAACATGGAAGCCGGTGATATTATCCATAACTTTTTGTGGAACGCAATAAATGGGACATAGAGGCTGTGTTTTTTCTAAAAGCGGTAGAAGTCCAGAGAGACGGTTTGCTACGATGAGCAGTGAGATGGCAGAAAACTCTTTCGAATGTAGTAATGCGGACAATGTTACTTTGCCTTCAGCAATAAATTGATGTTGCCGTCCAACAAGATCTTTTTCACGGATATTATGATAGGCTTTTAGGCGTGGATCATCTGTTTCATTGATTGTTGTGATATTCAAATGCATGCGAGATTTTTAGTGCTTTTTTCTTATGATTTCCAGATGTTAGAATTTATTTTATTTAAAAAAAAGAGATAAAAAAACATTATTTTAAAACTTATGGTGGAATTTGTGTTGACAATATACAACCATAGGTATAATGTAAAAATACTGATACGGAATCATATATTTTTTCTCGTATCGGGTGCAGTGTCTTGGGTCCCCGCTATTTCCCAAGTTCTGTATGCCCTTAATTTCTAAGGGAAAAGAATCTGGGTCCCCAATGCCCAGATTCTTTTTTTTTGAGGGTAATCATTGTTCTTCTTTTTATATCTAAATTTTTTAATAAATCATCTTTTAAAATCCAGTTGACCTGTAAAGTTACCGTAGAGTGCTAAGATATTTTTTCTAAGGTGCAACGATGGCTTATAGATGGGGTATAATGCACATCATAAGATAAAAAAATAATGCATGATCATGATAGATTTGAGCAAAAACAAGTTTTTCGTTTATGAGAAGTGAGATGGCTTTAAGTTATTCAGAAAACGATTAATAATGAAGGTTATGTGTTTGATTGCTCTTGGGAAAGCTCTTTTTTCTATTATTTTTTCTCTTCTTTATTTATTGATGCTGTTCGTGTAACTGAGCAGTTTTTACGATAATAATGGTGAGCTTAGGCGTTTATTGTATGATGAAGCTTCTGTAATATTGAGGAAAGATCGTCGTTATGCCAAAAGTATAATGATATGGTTGAAAATATTAATTCCCTATTTCGTGAAGAAAAGGATGAGGTTCATGGATGTAAAAATCAATATACAAAGCTTGACTTTATACTCTATTTTTATTGCGTGTATTGTTTTTGCTTTGAAATATTGGACATATCACATCACAGGTTCGGTTGCACTTTATTCTGATGCATTGGAATCAATTGTTAATATCCTTGCGTCATTGGCAGCATGGTGGGCTGTTAAAGTGAGTATGAAGCCAGCAGATCATGATCATCCCTTTGGGCATCATAAAGCGGAATATTTTTCCGCAATTCTTGAAGGGGTACTCATTATTATTGCGGCAATTGTTATTTTAAGAGAAGCATGGATAGCTCTTTCTACCGTTAAATTGTTGCAGAAACCTGGAATATGGCTTGTTATTCATCTTATTGCAACTGTCATAAATTGTATGTGGGGAATGGTTCTTATTTGGCAGGGAAAACTCCATCGCTCACCGGCTCTTAAAGCTGATGGAGTGCATTTTATAACAGATGTTTTTACTTCGCTTGCAATTTTAATTGGTTTGATTGCCGGTTTTGTCGGGGGATGGGGAGCTTTAGATCCAATTTTAGCGATAATCGTTGCCGTTAATATTCTCTTACAGGGCTGGAAGGTGATTAGAAATGCTGTTCAGGGGTTAATGGATGTTGGCGTTGAATTGAATGAAAGCATGCGGATTCGGGAGCTGATTTCTGCAAATGCATCGGGTGCGCTTGAGGTCCATGATTTGCGGACGCGTGTTGCTGGAAGGGTTACTTTTATAGAGTTTCATTTGGTTGTGCCTGCTGTAATGCAGGTAGGAGAAGCACATAAAATTTGTGATAAAATCGAAGCTGTTCTTCAAAAAGAATTTGATAATGTGCGTATTTCTATTCATGTCGAGCCTGAAGATGAGGCAAAATTGCCTCCCGGTACAACGGTAATCCCTTTTATATAAAAAGTTTTTTTCAAATTACCTGTTATGTTATGAGGACTGTTTTTTTATGATGGGGTGATTCATACCTCTCGAAAATACAATGATGCTCTTTTGTTGATTTAATTTTTGCATCAATCAAGTATACAAGGTTAAACAGAGTATTTAAGGCAAGATTTATTCTATTTCGTTAAAACACTGTCATTTAAGGTGTGGTGAGATAAGGCATATAAAATTTGATCTATTAAGTGTTTTTAGAGTATGGAGTAAATATTCAAAATAGGACTTGCCGGTGTATTCTTTTGTAAGTGAATCTCATGAAATGGTTAGCAGCTTAAATCCATTTAAGAAAACGGATCGTTTACAGACTGTCGGGAGTAGATGTTTCGTTTCTTAGGGCGAGGAGGAGTGAAGCCTTCGTAATAAGTTTAATGAGATTTAATTATAAATTTTGTATAAAAGTTATGAATAGGGTTTTAAAGTTTGTGATCATAGATTAATCGTCATTATTGTTGCTAATAAATGTGTTGTTTTATCGATACAATGTGTTCTGTTTAGAGTGTTCTTTATTGCATGAAGGATGGGGGACTCATTAAAAGATGAAAAAACAAAAATCATGCTCATAACTCTACTCTTTAAAGGATATTATTGTCGTTACTGTAGAAAATTGTAAAGCTGAACTAAAGAATGATGCTAAAGATAGAAACTGGTTTTTAATTGATGCCTTCATATTTTCATTCCAATCTGGCATCAAAATTTTACAAGGACTCGTACAGTACTGGTGCATCCTAATCATAATATGCTGCTATATCAGGGCTATTTTAATTTATAGATAATAACAAAAAGCAAAGACTTTATAAGGAAAAAAAAGCTATAAAGTCAAAAATTTATATGCAATAAATTAGAGAGGTAGATCGAATTTTTATAGAATACTTTATGAAATAACCACCAAACATATCTGGCTTTACTTTTACTTATTTTTACAAACGTTCGTTTGTGTCTTTTGCGTTATATTCGTAAAGATCAGATTAGCGGTAATCTAAAGATAACTCTTGGTTGAGAATATGAAAGGAAAGCGTGATACTATAATAGAGTTTTTTCTGTCTTTATCGTTCAACCAGTAAAAGTGATTACAAATCCGTAATTTCTCCAAAAATGATTTTGTCATACTTATAAACAAAGTTAGATCAAAACGACTTTTTTCTCTTAAAACTGTAAACAAATATATTGTATCCGTATAGCTTGAACGAAGTTAGATGTTTACCTGAATAACGACAGTATATATTTTAAGAATAGAGAAGATATTTCATATCGCTATGATGTTATTCAAGAGCTCTTAAAACAATGATTCCTGGTGTTTTTTCAACATAATTCATAAAAGGAGAATCAACGACTTTTTCGTTTTCTTTTCGTGAAGAAGCATTTCTTAACATTGGCCCTTTATCTGTCATGATAAAGAAGCCCACATGTGTTACATCCAATCCAGCAAGTTTCGTATAAATACCAATGAAATCACCAGACTGTAAACGACCTATAACCTCCTCATTAATAAAGTTACTTGGAAGATACGTTATTGTGCGTTTCACAACTGGCAACCCAGGTAGATAGCTTCCACCATCAGCTTTTTTATTGAGATATTTTTCTATTTTTACCGCATGGGGACTTATTTCAGCGGTAATATCAGTGGCGAGTTTATATTCTCTATAAGCCCAATCCGTAAAAAAATGTTTCCGATTTAAAAAATGAACATTACCGTTAATATAACGCGTTTTTATGACGTTATTTATGAATTCTGTTTGGGATGTTGATTTGCGCAATGCTTCAACATAATCCAGATAAGTGAAGCAATCTAAGCCTCTAAAATCAATAATCAGTTTTTCTGGTGTATTTTCTGAGCCATGTAACATATTTGCTTGGTAAGGTGTCCCTAAAAAAGCTTCAGAAAGAAAGTCAATTAGTGCCCCTTTTTCCTGATAATTTGTTTCTGAACGTTTTTTGAGAAGAGCATTTAATTTATTTAGAGTATAGGGATCTAGGTTTACGTTGGTTGTTTGTTGTGTTTTTATTTTATTTTCTACAGTACTCTCTTGTGAATCAGAATCCTGAACATCACATCCTGTTACCAACATTAATATGAGAATTAATAGGGATATTTTTCGCATTTTATACACCATTTTGAATTAAAAATTCATGACGAACTATTTCTAAAAGTGCTATTTTTTAAATGCTTATCATGATCATCGTTAGATTTAATGCTAGCATACAATCATTAAGAGTATCAATGAATATAAAGATAAAATCATGGTTTTTAAGGTTACACAAATTGCAAACGATATGAATCTTTTCTAAGATTATAGAATTAAAGGATTTTTCTCTATAATATACTTATTTTTTAATCAAAATTATTGTCAAATAAATATTTTTAAAAATATGATGAGCTTTTTACGTTGTTAAGCTATTCTGGTGTTGCTGCTTTAACTTTATAGCATATTCTGAGGGTAAGAAAATTTTTTAAGAGCTTATCTTTTAAAAGGTTTCAATTACTATAGGATATCTAACGTATCCAATGGAATTGAGATTCCTGAAAACGGTGGGATGAGAGGGGAAAATGATGTCTGATAAAATTCATCGTAATGTCTCTAAAACTATTGGAAATACTCTGTGTTTCATGAAATTTTGTTCATGAGTTTGTCGCACAAATATTTTGTTCGTATAATGCAAAAAAAATTTTTATTCTTTGACAATGAGATAGCAACTAAAGATACACCAATTAAAACGTAATTTTACAGTTTTATCTTGACTCTTACTTAAATTTTTACTTTGTTATTATTTCATATGTGAAAAGTATACGGTATATAATACTTTTAAAAGGAAAAGGGAGTTAAAATATAGCGGGGAAGTAATTGTATGCGTAAAATAGTGTGTATGTTATGCAAGACCAAATGCTCAATCCGAAATTTGTTCAGCGTGGGCTCATTTTAGTGTTCATTACTTTATTGTTAGATATTCTTTGTATTGCGATCATTTGTCCTGTTTTGCCTGAATATTTTTCTCAATTAACTGGAAAAGAGGTCAGTACATCTTTTGTAGAAAGAGGCAAATTACTTGCAGCTTATTCAGTGATGCAGTTTTTGTTTGCTCCTGTTATTGGCAATCTCTCTGATCGTTATGGTCGTCGTCCTATTTTGCTTCTCTCTATTATCTGCTTTGCTCTTGATAATCTCATATGTGCTATAGCATGGAGCTATTCTATGTTATTTATCGGGCGTCTTTTGTCAGGGATAAGTGGCGCTAGTTTTGCAACTTGTACAGCTTATCTTGCGGATATATCTGATGATAAAACCCGTACACGCAATTTTGGTTTGTTAGGCATTGCATCCGCATTGGGGTTTATTTTAGGATCGTTTATTGGTGGTTTTTTAGGTCAGTTTGGTCCGCGTATTCCGTTTTATTTTGCTGTTGGTTTTTCACTCATTAATTTTATTTTTTCTTGGGTTATGCTTCCAGAAACCCTTTCTTTATGGAATAGGCGCTTTTTTGATATTAAGCGGGCAAATCCCTTAGGTGCTTTTTGGCACCTGAAACAATATCCGATGGTTCTTTGGGTGTTATTGGTCTTTTTTCTTTATTGGTTTGCGGAATCTGTATGGTTAAGCATTTGGGCGTTCATTGCAAAAGAACGCTATGATTGGAGTTCTTTTTCTATTGGACTCTCCTATAGTGTTTTTGGGATAGGCCAATTTATTGTAGTCGCTCTCTTTTTGCCTTATTTTTCTAAACGATGGAGTGATTGGCATATTGTTATAGTGGGGCTTTTGTTTGCCTCCGTTGCTATGCTGGGCTATACATTCGCGACGCAGGGGTGGATGGTTTATATGGTTTGTATGTGTACAATGCTTGAATATCTTGTTCATGCACCTATACGTGCGATTGCTTCAGCGCAGGTACCGACAAATGTACAAGGAGAACTGCAAGGAGCGATGACATCTGTTATTTCATTAAGTTTAACATTTGGTTCTGTTTTTTATGTGTTTCTTTTTGAATGTTTTACAGATAAAAATGCACTGTTTTATTTTTCAGGTGCTCCTTTTGTTGGAGGCTTTTTTCTTCTTGTCGTTGCGACAGTTATTTTTGCCTTGCGGGTACGTTAATTTGTTGAGAGAGGCCGGTACGTACTATTTTGCTAGAAGAATGCACAAGATAAACAAAATGTATCATTTTATAGGCAGAAAGTTTTTTTGTGATATTTGTTTAACAAAGTGTTATATAAAATATCGATATATCCTTCTCATTTAGTGCAAATAATTTTTTTTATTTTGTGATATTGTTTGTATAGGGGAGTCCGTATTTTTTCTATTGCTTGCAAATTAATATCCAGTGCTAATGCAGCAGCATATTGAAAACAAAAGATTAAAACGTATCTGCGTTAGATGTATCAGTATTGTATGAACAATTCCAAATTTTATATGGCAAATTGGAAGTAAAATATTGCTTATATTTGTTGGCATAACTTCTGGAATCGAAAGAAAACCTCATTTTGGAAGAATATAAAGTTGTAAAATTGAAAAGATGTTTTCTGTTTTGCTATTACTTTTTTATTCGGCTTTACAGTTTTCAAAACCATCTACGGCAATATCTTTTAAAAAGTAGAGATTTGTTGCATTGTCTCACACTTTAATTTCTTTATTCTTTAGGAGGAGTTATGCTTCTCATGCAAAATAGAATGCTTAAAATTGTATTGTGAATCCAATGCTTATTCGAAGGTTAGACACTTTACTCTTTTTAAAAATAGTTTTTATCGATACACTTACCTTGCTTGGGGGAGAAGCCAATGATTTTGATGGATACGACCTTAAGAGAAGAGGAAGGAGAAAAATTTAAGCTATTCAGTGCGCTCTTTTTAGTTTCAGAATGATAAATAATAATACAACTTCAATAAGTTGTAGGTATAAAAATAATATAATTGTGCGTAGGAAGATGATATAATTTAAAGGAGAGAAGTTAAAAGGTGAGGCTTTTTATTTTAAGATATTTTTTTATAATTCATAATGAGATCACAAAAATGCTGAAAGAGGTAGTGGCTATCTTGTGGTCCAGGAGAAGCTTCGGGGTGATATTGAACAGAAAAAACAGGTTTTCCAATGATTCGAATACCACAGTTTGAACCATCAAAGAGAGAAATATGTGTTTCTTGAACATGTTGTGGTAAAGAGGAAGAATCTACGGCAAAACCGTGATTCATCGATACAATCTCAACTTTTCCAGTGTTAAGGTCTTTAACTGGGTGGTTGGCACCATGATGTCCTTGGTGCATTTTCACGGTTTTTGCACCAACCGTAAGAGCGAGAAGTTGATGACCAAGACATATTCCAAAAATTGGCAAATTATGATCAATTAATGTTTTAATCATTGGAATGGCATATTGAGCTGTAGCTGCGGGGTCTCCTGGTCCATTAGAAAGAAAAACGCCATCAGGGTTCATTGCCAGAATTTCTTTTGCAGTTGTGTGGGCAGGCACAACAGTAATGCGGGCTTTTTGTGTTGCCATAAGGCGAAGAATATTGCGCTTAATACCGTAGTCAATTGCAATGATATGAAGATTGTGCACATTGTTTGTACCGTATCCTTTATTCCAACTCCATGGTTTTTCATTCCATTGCATTGATGATTGAGATGTCACGTCTTTCGTAAGGTCAAGATTGACGAGACCGTGCCATTTTTGCGCACGTTTCTTTAAAGAAGGAATATCAAAGTTTCCATTAGCATCATGTGCAATGACAGCATTTTGTGCACCTTTTTCACGAATAAGAATTGTGAGTGCACGTGTATCAATACCACAAAGTGCAATAATTTTACGCGTTTTAAGCCATTGATGAAGATTTTCATTGGATCGATAATTTGAGGGATGTGTAATATCTGCTTTGAAAATAGCGCCAACAGCACCATGACAATTGAGAGGAGAGAGATCTTCAATATCTTCGCTATTTGCCCCTACATTTCCTATATGAGGAAAAGTAAAATTAACGATTTGTTGTGTGTATGATGGGTCGGTGAGGATTTCTTCATAGCCTGTGATGGCGGTGTTAAAACACACTTCAGCTTCAGCGATACCTGTAGCACCTGCTCCTTTGCCTTCAATAACGGTTCCATCTGCTAAGACTAAGAGGGCTGTCGGTTTTTTGATACTCCAAGGGTGGCTGGGTGAAGTTGCTTGTATCATAGTATGTATCCACAATTTATTCTCTGAAAGGTATAATGACCAACTTTACACAAAAATCATACCTTAACAGATGCTGTGTATATTATTCTGGTAACGTTTCGCTTGAAATAGGCAGTATAAGTACATTCCATGAAGAGGTAAAGTCTTGTTTTAGCTTTTCGAAGATCGAGTCCTTAATTATTTTTTTATCTTCCATTGCAAGATGGATAAAGATTGGTTAAAAGGCATATTCTTCTTGAACAAAATTGGATAAATTTATGTTGCGTAACCAGATTGATGGGGCTCTTAGGGCTGCTTTGAAAGTGCAAGATAGTGCGCGTCTTGCTACACTTCGTTTAATGAATGCTGCAGTTAGGGATCGTGATATTCTTTATTATGATGAGGGGAAGCTAGAAGTGGATGATCAGCAGATACAGTCTGTTTTCACTAAAATGCTTCAACAGCGTGAAGAATTGATGCGAGCCTATAAAGAGTCTGGTTGCTTGGAATTGGCAGAGAGAGGACAAGCAGAAATAGAAGTTATTCGTGAATTTCTTCCCTATCAACTTAAGGAGATGGAAGTAGAACAGGTTCTTTGTGAAGCTTTGGCACAAACAAAGGCTGAAAAATTACGCGATATAGGTAAGGTGATGGCATGGCTTAAGGAACGGTATGCGGGGCAAATGAATTTTTCTAAAGTGTGCAATAGTCTTCGTAAAAAATTGCAATAGATCTTGTTAATTCAATGGGATGGGAAAATATTTTTTATTGTGCGTCACCTTTATAAATCAGTAGGATTTTGATAAATATCATTTATTTTTTATATCCATACTATTATCAAAAAAATATTTTTTTGAAATCAACGAAGTTTTTTTGGAGCTCATAGAGCAATAAACATTCTTTTATGTATTATATTTTTCTGTTCTTCAAAGCTGTTAGATCATTAAAAAACAAAAAGGTTATAGAGTTTTTACTTTTAAAAAAAGATCTATTATTTGCACTGTTAAAAATTTTAAAACAGGATGATTAAGTTAATTGATACAGATTTCCAATTTTGGGGAGTGTATTATTGTCTTTTTTGCTGTTTCAAAGCATTTGTTTGATAAAGAGTTACCATATTTAGAGTAGTGATTATTCGGTAAGAAATTTAAATATAGATGGTTTTATCAATATGGCGTGTATCTTTTTAATTCAAGTGCTGGTTTTAATGATAAGAAAATCAGAATTTTAGAACGTTTTTTCTAGGGAAGAGATTTTTAAAGCTGAGTTTATGAAATAAAAGGATATTTTGAAAAGAAATCTTTGTTTTTAATGTGTTCTTGAGATAATTTTGAAATTCTTTTCTCTGATTAAATCCCTTATAAGCTATATAAAATCTATAAATTATGCAGAATAAAATGAGTAACCTCTATTTGTGGGGATACAGTGGTGAATCTGTTAAAAATAGTTCAGTTAGCAACAATGGCTTACCCGTTAACCGCAAACGGGAACGGCGTGCCCATAGTGCACCTTGTTGACCAATATGAATGTAATCGCGGGTTAATTTGTCATTGTTAAATAAATAATGTCCTAGAGGTACAGTTCCCAAATGCATCAAGGCTTGATTGTGTAGGAGGGTTTCTTGTGGAATTACAGTGCGTCCAAGGAGCCAAGGTTTATTATCTCCCATTAATATGATTTCGCGTAGCCAATAACGCGCACTTTCGGGGAGATGCTCTGCTTCTTCTGTTAATTTATCTTGCGTAATAAAACATTCGCGTTGTGGTTGAACTTGGAGGCAGGTACAATATTTCTTTAATCGAAGCGTCATCGAGCCCGATTCCATGAGCCAATCGCGAACGTTTTCTGGTATTGGAGGATTTTGATCAGAGAACCACGTTAGAGGCGGTAAGATGGAATCTTCAAGATCAGACATCGTTTTACTCCACAGCTAAAGTCTTATTCCATATGTTATGTTGGGTTAAATAGATAGCTCTATTGTAATACAAGGAGTATAAAAGCAGCAAGATTTTAACAGGAAGATATCAAAGGGAAAGTCGATTGCAAAGGTCTTTAAAAGAAGATATGCGGGAAGTATATATTATAGGATTATTTTCATTAAAAAAGCAAAATAAGGTATTATGTTTTATCCAAGGCGCTTTCACAATGCGTTACGGAAATTTCTTTATCGCATGAGAGCAATGGGAAAAATGTTTCGTACTTTAAAATTCGTTTGTAACGCATATAAAGAAGAGCTAAAAATTCATCTATGCAAGATGATATAAAGAGGAAGTTTTAAGAGGAACAAAACTTTATTTTATACTTTAGAAAGTGAAGAGGTATTCAAATCTTTTGAATTGAGATGTAAAGGGGATCGTATTCTTTATAATCAAGAAATTTATATTAATGCATATATTTTTGAAAACTTTAAAATACATTATATTGTTAAAATTGTTAAAAATTACTTCACATAACATAATTTGTAGTAATTCTATAATAAAGTTACATTAATATTATTTCATATTTATTTTATATACTATTTTCTTTCATAGATTAGAAAAAATTCTTTATCATTTTGTTCTTACCGTCTCTCTTTATTTCTTAAGATGCAAAAAAGCTCTTCGAGTTTTCTTGGTAAAAAGGGCATTGTTGATAGAGTGTAAGCTATTAAGCATTATACGGTAGAATTTTTAATCATCGTTAGTGATTTTTGTAACCTTATGAATTGTTATTACAGTGAGATATGCTGGATTTGCGCACGTGGTACAAAAATCAGTTCGTATTTCGTTAAAATAACGCAACATATCTCTCCTGATATGCGTAAGTTTATATAGGTATGAAATGGTGCGTTATAAAGTTCTTTACTGCATTTCGTTTTATAATACGGTGATGGTGTATGCCTAAAATCGCAGCTTAAGCATCTCACCATCATATCAAAATTGGTAACACCAAGTTACAAGAAAATATTTCAAACTCTGCTAGTTGTTTCCTAGTTTTGTATTGAATTCCAAAAGGTGTAAAAAATAAATACTCTATGATCGAATTTTTTGTCCTATCCATATAAGAATACAGGCTCCTATAAAACCTGAAATAAGATAGCCAAGCCAACCAGCAAAACTTACACCTAAAAGACTAAAAAGAAAGCTTGCTAGCGCAGCGCCAATAATCCCTAAGATAATATTTAACAATATTCCTGTTTGGCTTTTCATAATATACTGTGCAGCCCAACCTGCAATCCCGCCGATAACAATAGCTGCAATCCAGCCGATGTTTGCATTTTCCATGATACCCTCCTTTGCCTGAATTTAAATTGTAACTAGAGTAAACTTTGTAAAAATCAAGGTTTATTCCTTTTTTACCCAGTGGAAAGGATATTGCTTTTAGATATTTTACTTATTACTTTCCTTTATATGAAAATAATATTCACATTATGTATCATAATAATACTTAATAAGTATAAATATATAATACATTTTAATTTATAAACAAATTAATTAATTTAGAAATACGAATAAAATAATAAAATATTAGTGAAAATGTTTTAATAACTCATAAAGTGTATTTATAAGCTTTTTAAAGCTCTCTCGTAAATTGAAAAAAACAACTATGATTAAAGCAATAAGTAAAATGGATATTTAAAAGTTTGGAGCTTGCCAATTGATATCAATGATGTTTGAAATTAAAACTGCTTTGTTGACACGTTATAGCGTGGCTGTATAGGTTTAGCCTCTACAGATCTTGATATAAATATTGCATTTTTGTGGGGTTTTGCATTCCTTATAGAGCATTTCTGTTTTGCTGCTACTGTGAAGCGATCCCCTTTTTACAAGGCGAGTTTAGGTTGGAACTATCATACTCTTGACCTACTCTTTATGTGTTTAACAGTCTTGGCTTTGAGATGGTTAGGCATTTTTATGTCTTTCTTCAAGAGTTCTATTCTACATGCTGCTTTGTTTGTAATATGCAAGCAAATGACTTTGAGCAATTCATCATGAATAGATTTTAAATGAAAGAAATTTACGATGAAGAAAGCTCATTTAAATTGTCAAATAATAAGATGTTTTGATTAAATCAATATCTTGACCATATTCAAAATTGAATAATCGATGTGATGTGTGTTTTATTCAAGTTATTTGAAAAGTTTAAGTTTTTTCTGTTTGTTCTTCAGCAGGGGTGCGTAGACGAGAACTTTGAAGAAGTCCCTGTTCTTCTAAAATGGGGTAGATCATTGAGGTCAAAAGAGAGTTGATTTGTTTGAGGTCGCGCACAGTGTCGAGATGAAGACTGGATGATTCTACATTTTTGAGATCCCCTTCACGCAGACGTTTAAAATGTTTTAAACTCATCTCTTTTTCTAAGTTTCGTAGTTGATCTTTTTTTTGTACCAATAGGTGTGCAGTATGTGTATCACGTGAGACGAGAACGTTAAATGCTATATGCGCGTTGGCTAGTACAATGGCGTGGAAACGAAGGAGATCACTCCAGCCCTCGCTGCTGAACTGTAAACCTTTTTGTTGTTTCTTTTTAACCAGCATCAGCATATTATGAATAATGATATCGCCTGCTTGGTCTAATTTTATACAGGCGCCTAGAAGTTCTTGCGTTTGAAAAGCTTCTTCGTCAGATAATTTTTGTCCCGCTAATCGTGCAAGATAAAGTTTGATGGCGATATGTTTTTTGTCCAATATGGTGTTGAGTTGGTTGAGTTCACGAATAATATTGGGATCAGGATTTTCATAAAGTCCCATGATTTTTTCTAGCATGATGTCTACAAGATCACAAATATGAATGACTTCACGCATGACATTTGAGAGAGCGAGAGTTGGGCGTTCAAGAACACTGTCATCAAGAGCTGTTTGATCGGATAAATTGAGCGTTTTGTTAGCTTGCATTTTTTTTGCACTTATATTCACGATCTGAGTGGTTAATTTTAAAACCCATTTTGAAAGTGGTATTCCAGCAAGGAGAATGAAAACATTAAAAATGATATGGGCGTTGATTACTTGAGTAGGGGCGTTATTGCCAAGCCATGTGATGGGAGGGTGAAAGGAGAGAAATAAGATAAGTATAAGGATTGAACCGGCCCCACGCATGAGTAAGTTTCCTAAGGGAACGAGGCGGGTATTAGGAGAGGCGTTGCGCGTTAAAAGTGGTGCTATAAGAGAAGAGCCAAAGTTGACACCAAGAACCATGACAACACAGAGTTGCGTATGAATAAGATCGTAATTGGCAAAATTGACCAGCAAAATGATTCCTGCGATGGATGAATGTAAGAGGTAGGTTAAGCCAGCAGCCAACAAAAAAGAGGAAACAGGATCGGTTGAAAGATAACGAATGATGCTAGGCAAAATTTCGCTTTCACGTAAAGGTTCTGTCGCTGTACTTATCATCTCTAAAGATAAAATCAAAAGACCAATACCGATGACAATACGTCCTATTTGACGCCATTCACGTTTTTCTGTTGTCATGAAGATACAAGTGCCAATTAAAAGACACAAGGGCACAACAAGAGTGAGGTCATAGGTGAGAATTTTTACAACGATTGCTGACCCTAATTCTCCTCCACGTACAGCCATAAGTCCTGCTACTCCAGAGACAAAACCAGATTCAACGAAAGAACCAACGAGGAGCGTTATTGCTGTAGAGCTTTGTAAAATCATTGCTGTAAAAAGTCCAAAACTTACAGCAAACAATGGTTTTGAAATGACGTGGCACATTTTATATTTAAGTCTGTCACCATAGGCGCGTTCAATTCCTGTGCGCACCATGCGTGTGGCCCAGAGAAGTAAAGAAATAGCGCCGGCAAGATGAAGGAGTACCAATGAACCATTCATGATACTTTATTCTTTCTTTGTTGTTGTGAATGTGGTTACTTCAAAATTAATAAATTGAAGTTTATTGTTTTTATTTCACTTTTGCTTTTAATACTTGATTAAAATCATAACCGCTTGGATTTTGAAAAACCTTTAGACCAAAACAGGGCAGAATAGAATAAAGGTGATCAAAAATATCGCCTTGAATTTGTTCATAGTCTATCCAAACGGTGGTGTTCGTAAAGCAATAGATTTCTAAGGGTAAACCATTTTCTGTAGGAGGTAATTGCCTTGCCATATAGGTCATATTAGGGTTGATATTTAGATGCTGTTGTAGATAAGCAAAAACATAAGCACGAAAAGTTCCAATGTTGGTTAAACGGCGCGTATTGGCTAAGACATCATGATTTTTATCTAATTGAGCATTCCATTGATCAATTTCTGCTACTTTTTGCGTGAAATAATTTTCTAATAAATTAAATCGAGAAAGATATTTTTGTTCTTCTTCTGTGAGAAAATGGATACTTGATTGATCAATAAAAAGGGAGCGTTTGATGCGTCTGCCACCTGATTCTTGCATGCCACGCCAATTTTTAAAAGGGTCGGTCACAAGTTTACGGATAGGAACTGAGGTGATGGTGTTGTCGAAATTTTGAACTTTAACAGTATGCAAGGCAATTTCAATAACATCACCATCGGCACCGAGATTGGGGATTTCAATCCAATCTCCAACGCGAACCATATCAGTGGATGAAATTTGAATACCGGCAACGAGAGAAAGGAGCGTATCTTGAAAAATTAACATGAGAACCGCGGCCATTGCACCAAGACCGGAGAAGAGAATAAGAGGGGAGCGGTCAATCAATGTAGCGACCATTAAAATTGTTGCAACAGCAAAAAGTGCAATTTTAGCAATTTGAATATAACCTTTTATTGGTTTTAGTCGTGCTGTTGGTCGTTGTTCGTAAAGGATGTTAATGACATTGAGACAGGAAGAAATTGTCAGGACAACAAAAAAGATAATGAAGGCGTTGGCAACATTACCGATGACAGTGCTAAATGCATCGGGCAATGTTGGAATAAAATTAACACCAATTGAAAGAATAAAAGCTGAAGTGATATTTGCCATGTATTGAATAGCATTATTAATATCGATCGTTGTATTTTTGGGGAGAAAAGAAGAGAGTTTTTTTGCTCCGTGAATAAGTAATTTTCGTCCTAGAAAGTTCACTAAAAGGGCAGCTATAGTAAGAATAATAAGCCAAGAAATAGCCTCTAACCACGGATATTGAACAATAAATTCGATCACTTTTTTATTCTCCATTTCTAAAAATATATGCAGTTGAGGGTTTTAAATTTTACAACTGCTTAAGAGGAAGTATTGGAATTATGCTCTAAAGTCGTTAAATATGCAAAAAAGAAATTTCAAACTCTGTGAGAGATAATGCGTTTTCCGCCCGATTTCCTTAATGAACTGCGTACGAGACTCCCAATTTCAACAGTGATTGGGCAACGGGTGGATTTTGATCCTCGAAAAAGTAAGCCTTCACGGGGAGACTTTTGGTGTTGCTGTCCATTTCATGGTGAAAAAACGCCAAGTTTTCATTGTGATGATCATAAAGGGCGCTATTATTGTTTTGGTTGTGGTGTAAGTGGAGATATTTTTACCTTTTTGTGTGAGCTTGATGGATTGCACTTTTCAGAAAGTGTAGAGCGTTTGGCTGATTTTGCGGGAATAAAACTCCCTATTTTGGATTCACAAAGTCATAAACGTCAACTGGAAAAAGCTGACCTTTATGATGTGATGAAAATTGCTACAGATTTTTTCCAATATAATTTACGCGATAAAGAAGGTACGCAAGCACGTCGTTATTTGGATGCACGTGGTGTTACACCAGAGCTTGTAGAGCGTTTCCGCATTGGTTTTGCACCGGTAAGGCGTACAGCTTTGAAAGAAGCTTTGAGTGCACGGGGCATTTCAATAAAGCAAATGGAAGAATGTGGGCTTCTCTCAGTGCATGAGGAGAGCGCGGATTCTTATGACCGATTTAGAAATCGCATTATGTTTCCTATCGAAGATTTGCGCGGACGTGTGGTGGCTTTCGGAGGGCGTGCATTAGAGAAAGAGACACGAGCAAAATATCTCAATAGCCCTGAAACAGTGCTGTTTCATAAAGGAAATATACTTTATAACGCGGCAGCAGCTCGCAAAAATAGTCGCTTTGTTGGCGATGAAAAAATTCATTCACTTCTTGTTGTTGAGGGGTATATGGATGTCATTGCATTGACTAAAGCTGGTTTTGAAGGAGTCGTAGCGCCCTTAGGGACAGCATTAACGGAAGCGCAAATTGAGCTTTTATGGCAGATGGGGAAGGAGCCCATTTTGTGTTTTGATGGTGATGATGCTGGTTTAAAAGCTGCTTTTCGTGTTGCTGATCGTGTGTTGCCTCTTTTAAAGGCTGGAGTTTGTGTACGCTTTGTTTTGTTGCCACAAGGGAAAGATCCTGATGAAATTGTTTGTGCTGGTGGAGCACAGCTTTTTTCTTCTTTTTTGCAAAAGGCAATTCCTTTGAGTGAGCTTTTATGGTGGCGAGCTACCTATGGAAAGCATTTTGAAATTCCAGAGACACGAGCAGCGCTAGAAAAACAACTGAAACAACAAATTTTTACGATTAAGGATGAAGATGTCCGTCGTTATTATTTGCAAGATGTAAAAAAACGCCTTTTTGATTTTTTTCGTCCCTCTTTTTCGAAAAAAAAGGGGGGAGGGCGATATGATCAATCTTCACCAAATAGGACCTTTAAAGATCAAACCTTTTCTCTGTTAGCAAATTCTGAAATAGTACGAAATTCTTCGCAATCTATTCCTTTGCGTGAAGCAGTTATTTTACTCACTTTAGCTTACTATCCTGAGTTGTGGTATGAAAATTTTGAAATTCTTTCTGAGTTAGAATTAAAAAATACTCAATTGATAACTCTTCATCAAGCTATGTTGGAAATTCTTGGGGACCAACAGCTTCATGATAAAGAGACGATGGTTGCATTCTTAGAGAAAAGAGAACAAAAAGCTCTGTTAGAGCGTATGAAACATCTTGTGCAAAATATTGGTATGCGTATTATCCTTGGTGGAGCCCCTATAGAAGATGCACGTGCTATATTAAAACAAGCTGTCTACTTGCATCTTCAAGAACACCACCTACATAAGAGATTACAGGATATTGAAGAGCAACTTGTAGAAAATCCTAAGAGTGAGGTTTTTGATCTGCTTCGTGAGGTAAAAAATGAGCTGGAGCAGATGCAGGCAACAGAAGCGTTAATTGAAGGGTTTGGAAGTTGGTTGGATGAAAAAATAGACGGGAATACACAAGATACGATAAAATGATTCGCTTTTTTAATGCGAATCAGTCACTTAAATTTTAGATGAGGAACTTTATGTGGAGTGACATTTTTGTAAAGATGACAATTAAATTTTAGAAAAAGCGGGTAAATTTTAGGAAAAGCGGGAAATTGGTTCTTACGATAGGGTACAGAGATTATCTCAGAAGGGCTGAGAGGTGTCGGGGAAACTTCTGGAGTTTTCCCGCGTTTTTGTCTGGATGTCGAGTTTGTCTGGATGTCAGGGCATATACAAAATGTATTCTTTCCAATAGTAATCTCTTAAAAGGAAGTATATATGAGTAACTATTGGTAGATTTTAGTGAGAACAAACAAACTGGTCACATGGAAACTATGGTTATATGGAAACTGTGAAGTGATCGAGTGGAGTTATGGTATGGCAACAAAGGTTAAACAGAAAGATAATGCAGAAGTAACAAGCCAAGCGAGTTTGGATAGTCCTCTTCTTGATTTTTCTGATGATGCCATCAAGAAAATGATTAAGCTTGCCAAAAAAAATGGTTACGTAACAATGGATGAACTCAATGCAGTTCTTCCGTCTGACGAGGTTACATCCGAACAAATTGAAGATATCTTGGCGATGTTCTCTGAGATGGGGGTTAATGTTGTGGATGATGAGGATGAAGTTGAGTCTGAAAATTATGAAGAAGAAGTTACGGTAGAGGGTGGTGATTTAGTAGAAGCCTCTAGCCACGCAATTGCAACGACAACGAATAAACGCGAAGTAACAGATCGTACGGATGATCCGGTGCGTATGTATTTGCGTGAGATGGGAGCTGTTGAGCTTCTTTCGCGGGAAGGCGAAATTGCCATTGCTAAGCGTATTGAAGCAGGGCGTGAGACAATGATTGCGGGACTTTGTGAGAGTCCTTTGACTTTTCAGGCTCTTATTATCTGGCGTGATGAGTTAAAAGAGCAGCGTATTCTTCTTCGTGAAATTATTGATCTTGAAACGACTTATGCTGGTCCAGAAGCAAAGCAGGCTCCTATTATTGAGCGAAGTGAAGTTGATAAGACGGTAGAAGAAAAAATGTCTTCTGGTATACGTAATATGGGGGAGAGCGCAGGAGAGAGAAATATTGAAGACGATGATGAAGAAGACGATGACGATGTTAACTTATCGCTTGCTGCAATGGAAAATGAGCTTTGTCCTCAAGTTATGGAAACATTGGATTTTATTGCTCAAACCTATGTGAAATTACGAAAATTACAAGATCAGCATGTTGAAAGCAGTTTGGCAGAGCGTAAAGAGGGGGCCCTTACTTCTTCTCAGAAGAAGAAATATATTCAATTAAAGGGTGAGTTGATTCAAGCAGTAAAATCTCTTTCTTTAAACCAAAATCGTATTGAAGCTTTGGTTGAACAGCTTTATGACATCAATAAGAGATTGATTCATAATGAAGGTAAGCTGAAACGGATTGCCAATAGCTATGGCATTGGCCATGAGGACTTTTTAAAAGAATACCAAGGGCGTGAATTGGACGCAGATTGGATGAATTATATTGCTGCCTTGCCTACACCTGGTTGGAAAGAGTTTTCGGTGCGTGAAGCAAAAGAAATCCAAAAACTGCGAAGTGAGATACAAAATCTTGCGCAAGAAACGGCTATTTCGATTGGTGAATTTCGTCGGATTGTTATGCAGGTGCAGAAAGGTGAACGCGAATCAACTATTGCGAAAAAAGAGATGGTAGAATCTAATTTGCGTCTTGTCATTTCAATTGCAAAAAAATACACTAATCGTGGTTTGCAGTTTCTTGATCTTATTCAAGAAGGCAATATCGGTTTGATGAAGGCTGTGGATAAGTTTGAATATCGGCGCGGCTACAAGTTTTCAACTTATGCAACATGGTGGATTCGTCAGGCTATTACACGTTCAATTGCAGATCAGGCACGTACAATTCGTATCCCTGTTCATATGATTGAAACAATTAATAAAATCGTTCGTACCTCGCGTCAGATTCTCCATGAAATTGGACGAGAACCAACACCAGAAGAATTATCTAGCAAGCTTTCTATGCCGTTAGAAAAAGTACGAAAAGTTCTTAAAATTGCAAAAGAACCTATTTCTCTCGAAACGCCTGTTGGTGATGAAGATGATTCCCATTTGGGTGATTTTATTGAGGATAGGAATGCGTTATTACCAATTGATGCAGCTATCCAAGCTAATCTGCGAGATACGACAACACGCGTTCTTGCTTCATTAACACCGCGGGAAGAACGTGTTTTGCGGATGCGTTTTGGAATAGGGATGAATACAGATCACACGTTGGAAGAAGTAGGACAACAATTTTCAGTTACAAGAGAGCGTATTCGTCAGATTGAAGCAAAGGCACTTCGTAAATTGAAACATCCTAGCCGTTCACGAAAATTGCGCAGTTTTCTCGATTCTTAAATAAAGGAATTCTTGTGCATTTTAATAACTTCCTCTTTCTTCTTAATGAAGGGGGAGGTGCGTCATGTTGTACTTGGATACTTTCTTGAGAAAAACATGGGAAGAATTTGAATAATCTAGAAAGTTTGCGATGTTTAATGTTTTTCTTAGCTTTGGGGCTTTATACTTCTCTGTCTCAAAAGAATAGATATAGGGCAAAGGGTGTTTATGGAGTAGAGACTAGGGGGGCTTTCAAGAAATGAACGATAAAAAAATTACCTTGCGTATAGCGCAGCTCGTTTTTTAAGAAATGGGATCTATTAGGAATAAACTTATATTGCAACATACGGACTTTTTGATGAAAAATGTGTATTCTTTTGCGGGATTTTTCTATCATTTTAGGTGACTCATTTTATTCTTTGTCAGTTTATAAAGGGATGTTTCAATAGGTTATGTTCATTTATATGCGCTATTTTTGAATATTCTCTTTTTATTCAGATAGATTTTAAGAACATGGTTTAAAGTATACATTGAGTTGAATCTTTTTAAGAGACAGAAATAGATGAAATTATAGAAATTAAACGTTTTATTTTTATAGATCGTCTTAATTAAAAAAGGTGTGTCTGAGTTTATGAGTGGAGAACTCCCCTTTTGGAAAGTAAAAAAATTAGAAGAGATTTCCATTTCTGAGTGGGAGAGCCTTTGTGATGGCTGTGGCCGTTGTTGTCTCCATAAAGTTGAGGACGACGATACGGGTGACCTTTATGCAACCAGTATTGCTTGTCGTCTTTTAGATGGGGAAACTTGCAGGTGTCGAGATTATGCTCATCGTAAATCAATAGTACCAGATTGTATGTCGCTAGACATTACGACAGTTAAAACAGCGCGTTGGCTTCCAGAAAGTTGTGCTTATAGATTAATTTATGAGGGAAAAGATCTTCATTGGTGGCATCCATTAGTATCAGGAGATTGTCAGACGGTACATACAGCGCGTATTTCTGCACGCGGACAAATAGAGGTTTACGAAGACGAATTATTATCTGAGGAAGAATATCTTTATCACATTACTGGTCTTCTACGTGAAGGCCAGTAATGTAATTTTTATACAACTGTTTGTGACTTAATCGATCGCAAAGACTACAGTGACGCTCACGTTATAATTTAATTCACCACCTGCAAAATTTGTATTTGCGTAGCTGACATCTGCTGCTCTACTCATGAGACGTGGTGTTGGGTGATAGTAATCATCCTTTTCATTGATTTCAATAATTTTTCCTAATTTTAAATCGGCCGCTTGCGCTATCGTTTGCGCTTTTTCAATGGCTTCAGTAATGGCTTTTTTACGTGCTTCTTGATAAAATGGCTTGGTATCTGCGTTGGTAAAAGTAATGCCGTTAACTGAATTAACACCTAGTGACATCGCTTGATCAAAGATTTTACCAGCATTGGTAAGATCACGAATGCGTACGGTTAAAGAATTTGAAACATGATAGAGTTTTTCATTATTCTTTTTTTCGTGCTGTTTATCAGAGGTTGACTGATAAATGGATAAGCCTGATGTTTGCAAATCATTTGCTTGGATACCATTGTTTTTAAAAGCTTTTATAATATCATTGATGGATTGATTATTGGAAGCTAATGCCTTTTGGGCAGTTTTATCATAGGTAACAACGGCTAGATTAATAATTGCCATATCCGGTGCGGCTTGACTTTCTCCGATTGCTGTCACTGTAATTGTTGCATTTTTCATTTTATTTTCTTCAGCATAAGCACGTACAGTCAACGATGTGGTTAAGAGTGTAAATGCTAATATAACTGTTTTAACCAGAGAACCCTTCAGTGGTTGAATTTTCTTTTCTATCATATCTATACCTTTATATTTGTCAGTTAGTTATTCTCTCATTTTTAAGAGTTTTTGTAAAGAAATTAGAGCACTGAAAAAAAAACCAATAGAAAAGAGAAAAAGATGGGTTATAATCTTTGTCAGCTCTTGTATCATAGGGCATTTTAGTTTAGAGAGAAACAACCTATGTGGGGCCTGTAGCTCAATTGGTTAGAGCCAGCGGCTCATAACCGCTTGGTTGGGGGTTCGAGTCCCTCCGGGCCCACCAATAGGGAAATATCCAATAGAAAAATGGATCGCTTATATAAAAGTTTTGAGATTCTACCTTTTTCGTTTTTTTTATTTATTTTCCTGTTTGTTCTAAAATCCTTTAGTCGTTGTTTGTTTCATTTTTTTCTCTCAGTCACTTTAATATTTTAATATAAAGTGAGGGTATATTTTTTTAGTCTCATCAAAGAAGTTCTCTCATTTGCAACATTGTAGCATTTTGATTAACTGATATGTGTCGCTATTTACTTGCTTAATTCATATACTGTTTTGTACTTTTCCTGTGTGATGTGCTTCATAAAATAGAAGACTAAAAGCTTCATTAGATAAATTTATTTATACTTGTTCTGCAAATAAACAGATCTCAATAAAACCAATTTTAAAGATTGGACCTATTCAGAACAAATGGCTCAAAAAACATTTAGTGTAAATTTGCTTTTTTCTAAGTGATGTTAATGTCTTTTAGACGTTCGAATAGCATCATCGTGATGAAAGGTTGTATATAAGAGAATGTGATTTATAGGCGTTCATATGTATCATGGGGTCAACGATGATAACATTTGTTGATATTTTTTTTCCCAAGAAAGGAGTTCTATTTGATTTTTGAGAAATATTGTTCATAGTGACGGAGGCGTGTTCTCTGAAAAGAATTTCATCAATTGTTCTTTGAAAAGTCAATTTAGGGATTGTTTCTATCGCTTTGCATCATCCAGATTCTATTGTAATAAGCATTTTATTATTCTGTAAGAAATGTTTTCTATGATATTAAAAAATTCGTTAAAATGCCATTTTCTATCTTTGTGTATTTTTTTCTTAATATTCAAATTATAGAGTTTTCATGTGAGCCGAATTATTATTGAAGAGCAGATGTCTTTTTTAATTTTACTCTCATAAGGGATTGGCAATATTGCGGTAAACCTACCACTTTTTTGTATTGCTAACCTTTTTCTCGTATTGATCGTGTAGAGAGTTTTATCTTTGTTATGAGTTTTCTCTCTTATGAAAAAGTATTGGCAGAGAGGGGGATTTTTTTTGTAAAAGTACACTTCTTCTTCAAAATCATACTTTGAAAATATAATTCTTCATTTGCATAAGGGAATTTCTCTCTTGTTGTAAATCTGTATACAATTTACGTACAAAGATTGTGCGTGGTGATTCGTTTTATTTTTTAAGAATATCATTTTTGCTCATGATAGAGACTTATATTAGTATTTACAAGGTGTGTTTAGAGGGGAGGTTACCTGTAAACGTGTTACAGAGTTTTAGGTAGTGTGGCTCTGTTTATAAGAATTTATTCCTATAACATTGTTATATTCTTGCTTTGCAATATTGTTTAAAAAACATAGATAGTGCTATGTAGCATAAAATTGTGATGTATGTTTTCAAAAAGCTTTTTCGTGTTCTCTTATATAGAGTTCAGGAGTGTCTTCAGGGATATTTTCACATTAGTTTTCATTGGTCCGAATCGCAAGATCTGCATAACATTATTCGCGTTTTTGATAGATTATACCAATTTTCATAAGTAAGGTCTGGATCGTGTGATGCCTTTTGTTTCACCATGGTACATGACTAATAGAACTTCATCTGATTTTGTAAAATAAGTTTGTACACAATTGCTTCCATACTGCCTATTGCAAATATTTTTTTCTAAGGTATGAGATATATTTGAACGCTTTAGCGTTATATAGTTTGACTACATGGAGTATGACTATGAAGAATGATAAAAAATTTGAAACAACTTTATCTGATATTATTGTGAAATGGGAGTCTTTATCGACGTCTCAAAAGCAAGCGATATTGGATAAAGTAGAAAATTCTACAGATTCTGCTCATTCAACAGAACATTTAAGGCTTCAATCTTCTTTTTATCTCCAGACGAAATCAAAGTTATGAGTTTTAAATCTTCATCGGAGATGTTGAAACCAGTTATTACATATATGGCACTAGCATTTCCCAGTGTGTTCAAAATAGCCATGAGTTTATCTACAGAAGGCCTCTTTCCCCCATTTATCATTTGTTGGACGTAATTTTGTCCACAGCCTGCAGCTCTGCTTATTTCAATCATTGTTCGTCCGTCACTTTTTATCAATTCAACTAAGCGTTGGAACCAATCTTTTTCAGTCTTTGTCATTTTTAGACCTTTACATATTTACGCTATAGCGTTAATATTGCGTTGCGAATCCAGAATATATGATACAAGGAGCGTGAAAATATCCATGTGTAGCTCTTCGCTAAGGAAGCATATAGAGTTGTTTTTAACTAATAACAAAATGTCCCCATACACTTTCAGATTCGAATCAATAAAAATGGTTGCTTAGTTCCACGGTTGTGAAAAAGTAAATGTGTATACCAGAAAGGGCGATACACACTCGTATGTTTATGAGATTTCACTGTGATAGTATACGTAGCAGCATTATAAATCAAGATATACCCCAGCATCAGAATTTGTAAAAAAAATTCTGCGTTGAGGTAGTATGTGAATATAACGAAGCTTTAGAGCCTTAAGAGATAGGATAATGGCTGTAGAAAAAATGTAAATTCATAGGCAAAGAATACTGATTTCTCCTTTATTGTAATAAATTAGATCACTATCAGATGGTATATCGTATATATGCATTAAAAAATTGGGAAATATCAAAAAAGTGATCTTGGATATTTTATTAAATAGGAAGGTAATCTGATCCACAAAGGTGGTTGTTTGGTGGAATTATACATTCGATCAATGCCCTTATGGGGATGAGTGTGTTTTTATGATGCTGCGGTTTATAATGAAGTCTGTGTTTACAATGATATTGTTATTTATAACAATGCATTAACATATGGTTGTGTAGTCGTTCGTAAGAGTTTGCATGTTTATGAAAAATAAGCACTTTATCGTTATTTGAATATGAGTGGAGATGCATATGTTTACGCTAATGCGGTCTTTTTTGATCAAGTTTTGAATGTTCAATGTATTGAATTTTATGGTGATACTCGTGATTGTAGAAAGGCTCGAGTTTATAATGATGCTTTAGTTTATGGTGATGTAAAGATTTGTGGGAAGGCAAAATTTTACAGAAATGCTGTGCTTTATGACAGTGAAGATTTTTGTAATAATGAAAAACTTTCATATAGCCGCATTCCACATGGCGTAAAAAGGAAGATAGGAACGATTTGGGCAAGGCTTTTATGATTGCATTGCGTCGTTAGTTTTATTTGACGTTCCTTATTTTTTGTATTTTGTGTCAATAAATGTGTCGCAAATAATTGGTGTGAGTGTAGATTTAGCCGCTTTCAGAGATTTGTTTGCGCCATTGATCAATGCTTTAATGGAGAAAATAAAAATGCCGAGAGTGATTGTTCACACTTGGAACATGCAATTTATTGCATTCTTTTTTTGATTGAGGATGAAACAAATTGGTCAAGATGATCACTTGAGCGACAATTAAGGGAGATCCAAATGAGTGTAAACGAAATTTTATTGGGAGCAATGGTTGTTGTTTTGTTGTGCAGCGGGGTTATATTTCGGTTTTCTTTATATTATCGCAGTCAAGTGAAAATTTTAAAAGAGGAATCTAGAAGAATAAAGCATGAGTTTTTAAGAGATTCTATGAAGATGACTGAAGAACGAGATAGAGCTATTAGAGAGCAAAGTATGGTGATTAAAAGACGTGACCAAGCAATTGAAAAACTGAAAAAACAAATTAAGCAATATGAAAAAAATGAAAAGAAATATAAAAAAATGCTTAAATCTGAAGATGATAAAGAGTGATTGTATTCATATTTTGCATTAAAGGGTTTGAAAATGTGTTAGGAAGATTGGAATGACGAGAGAGATAAACTTTAATGAAGCCAATTATGGTGCTGATGGAGATATTGTATTAGAAGAGAATATTCAAGTTTACTCTGATTTTATGAAAACATTTAAGTTTATAAGACAGAGCGTCGTTGGTCATAAAATAAGAGTTTATGATGATAAACCAGTTTATAGGTAGGCTGGTTATTAAAAAGCGCGTCTATACAATCCAGCAATTTTATATTATTGCTGGAAACAATTTTGCACGTTCCTTTTAGATGTAAGGTATAAATGCTACGATAGTTTCAGCTAATAGGTATAAAAAATTGCATGATAATAGGAAGAAAGAGATATTTGCTTTTTATGAAGATGAAATGGGTAAGTCAGTTATGATTATCAGATACAGAAGAGGAATATGAACGTAAAAGATATTAATATCTTGTAGAGTAATTATATCTCTCATTGATGTTTATCTTCTCTTCATGTGCGTTTATTTTTTATGAAAAATACAAGACTTAAGAGATTTTCTTTTTGATAAAGGCTATAGAGATTTGTGTGTGATTGAAAATAAACACATAATCTGTAAGAATATGACTGTTATTTGTAAGCGTCAGAAATAATACAAAAAACGCCCTCTCATTGAGGGAAAAACAATCACTGTTCATTTGTCACAAAAACAACTCAACATACCATTATACAAAATAAATGCTTGTTTTAATGGTAAAGAACGTTAGGATTGTAGTTCTCTAATAAGAGCCTTATGTGTAACTTCTTTTATTTGCTCAATATTGATTAGGATATCTTGTTTTGTTGGATAGCCTTTACTAGAAAAAGCAATTTTTTGTGCATCTCCTGAGATTAAACGCCAGTACCATTGATTGTGAACTCCTTGAAACACCTCAAAATACATGTTTCTCACCTCATAAAATAGCTGATAATTTTCAGGATAAATATTTAACTAATCCGTTTGTAAACATTAATGTATGTCTCTATAGGAAGTCGTCAATATATTCCCCTTAAATTTTCTGACTTAAAAAAATAATTTCTATGAGAGCTATTATTCTTTTAACAAGAAAAAATTTCTTGTCAATAAGATATGAATGAGAATTTTATACTATAAAATTATTTTTTTAAGTTAAAGACACTATACTTTCACTTACAACGCAAATATTTTTATTGTCGTTACAGAAACAAAATTTATAAATTATACAAAATTTCACCAGCACGGATAAAGTAAAAACACTTTTCTCCATACTGGTAGAGTTTAATCATTTCTTGTTTTTTCTTTTGAAATAGACGTTTATTGATTAGCTATAACCTCTTTTTGGGATACGCTTCGAATGAGTAAATCAATGAATAAGCTAAGGGTGTAAGAATTGGCCATTTTAGCTTTCATATCGATAAGAGAGGTTGTAGTTTTAGGGTTAAAACTATTTGATAAACCTTGTCTTGACAAATATTGCTGCAATTTTTCATAAGAACTGTCGATTTTTTCTTGATTTAGTTTTTCGTTACGATCACTATCGGCAAGTGTTTCTTCCAGTCCCTCGATTTTTTTAATAAAATAATTCCAGTCAAAATCACCTTTTGTATATTCGGTGTCAAACATTTTTCCTTGTCCAGTTAAAAGCCAATTAATATTGACACCGTATAACGTGCGGTATGTTTGTAAGACACTAAGATTGGGTTCTCTCTCTCCACGCTCATAAAAAGCAATGGAATTTTTTGTCATGCTAAAACTTTTAGCTAAGGTTTCACGTGATGGATCGCCTAAAGCAAGACGTACATAACGTAAACGTTTTCCAAATATGGTTTTTGATTCAGTTTCAGGACGTGCCACGAATTATCTCCCTCGGTAAATCATCATGGTATAAATCATTAAATAATAAAAGCACACTATGTATTAATATTCTATGATATAATGTCAATATTATAGCTTTAATTTCTTTTTATTTTTTTATTTTCGTGGATAGAAAGCAATCTTTCACTTATTGTATTGACAATTGATATTCACTTCAAAACAAAATTCCTTGTTTGCTACATTTGTTTCTTGCTTTTTTTGAGAGAATTTTCATGTAACTTTACCATATATATTCTATACACCTCTGCATTAATAGATGCAACTTTAAAGAGATGCAAACTTTGGATTTGTACTGGGTGTGCTTTAGATGAAGTAGAAAATAAACTTTGAGGAATGATCATGGCCCTATTACGCTATTTTGGGTTTGCTTTTTTTTTCACGATTATTGGTGTCTTTTTAGGAGGGGTTATTGGTTGGTTTGAAACGGAAAGTATTACTGGTTTTCTTAAATATTTTTTTATTTGCGTTGTTTTAGGAATTTTGGAAATTTCTTTATCTTTTGATAATTCTATTATCAATGCGCGTGTTCTTAGTAGAATGAGTCCATTGTGGCGTCGTCGTTTTCTTATATGGGGCATTTTGATAGCTGTATTTGGGATGCGAATTGTTTTTCCATTATTGGTGGTTGTCGTTGCTGTTGGGATTAATCCAATTGCGGCAGTCAAATTAGCGATATGGGAACCACATCGATATGCTGAAGTTTTAACCGATGCGCATATGGGGATTGCTGCTTTTGGAGGAACTTTCCTTATGATGGTTGGCTTAAAATATTTTTTTGATTCTGAAAAAGAGGTGCATTGGCTTAATGTTATAGAGAGACCTGCTCAAAAGTTTGGGGCGCTTGTTGGAATTGATATTGCAATTGTTTTGATTTTGATCTTATTTGTTTCAGGTCAGATTGACGCAGAAAATAAAATAACTTTTTTATTGGCAGCCCTTTATGGACTTTTGACCTTTATCGGTGTTGAAGTTGTTGGTCATCTCTTGGATACTCCTCAAAAGACTTTAACAACAGTAGCTCACGGGGGAGTAGGGGCGTTTCTTTATTTAGAAGTTCTTGATGCTAGTTTTTCTTTCGATGGCGTGGTTGGTGCTTTTGCCTTTTCACATAACCTTTTTATTATTGCGATAGGTCTTGGTATCGGTGCATTTTACGTTCGTTCTATGACAATTATGTTGGTTGAATCGGGAACATTATTGCATTATCGTTATTTAGAGCATGGTGCTTTTTATGCAATTCTAGTTCTTGCAGTGATTATGTATCTGCAAACGATTATATCGGTTCCTGAAGTTTTAACAGGACTTGTGGGAATCTGTATTATTGGAATGGCATTATATTCTTCGATTCGTTTTAAGAATCGTCAATTGTATAAACATGTTGTGTCTAAGTAATGGAGATTTTCACGCTTTTGTTGATCGCATATCTTTGAGTAAAAAGAGGTCTTTCATGCAAAATAAAATACTATTTTATTGCTTATTTGCGTTTTTTTAAAGTTGAGTTCATTGCATGATACTACCCATGAAGGGAATAATGTACAATCTCTAGGATACTTTTTGACCTAAATATAAGACAGAAAGCTGATGTTATACTTTTTACCAGCTTTCAATATTATGACAAGCTCTTGCATTTAATGGGGCATAAGAAGCATTCTTACTGTTTTTTTGAATGATTTATTCATACATTGATTCTCTTTGTAACGTGTAAGAGAATGTTTTTGAAACAGGTTTGAAATGAGAGAATGTACGATATTCTGGACTCTTACTTAAATATGTGTAAAATAATTTATCCTTTATAAATCAGTGTATTATAATGGTAGATTAGAGAAGGATATTTTAAGAGACCATTAAAAGTTCTATACCAGCTTCGTTCATCGTTTTAAGCATAGTGTTTAGTGATCCGTTTACATCAATACCAGCACAGGCATTTAATGAAACACTGACTTTAAAACCGCATTGCATAGCGTGAAGAGCAGAAAATCCGACACAAAAATCAGTTGCTAAGCCACACATAATGAGCTTAGTAAAACCATGTTCTTTGAGATAAACTTGTAAACCTGTTGGTGTTTTTTGATCATTTTCAAGAAAAGCAGAATAGCTATCCATTTTTTGATTATAGCCTTTTCTAAGGATAAGTTGTGCCTTTTCTACTCTAAGAGATGGATGGAATTCTGCTCCTTGTGTTCCTCGTATGCAATGATCAGGCCAAAGTATTTGAGGACCATAGTCAAGAATGACTGTATCATAGGGCTTTTTTTCAGGATAGCAGGAAGCAAAGCTGCAATGGTTTTTGGGATGCCAGTCTTGGGTTAAGATAACGTGGTCAAAATGATTTATGAGATTATTGACGGCGGGTAAAATAGCATCACCTTGTGGTACGGCAAGTGCTCCACCTAGTAAGAAGTCATTTTGAACATCAATGACGATTAAGGCTTTTTTTTCCATAAATATATTCCTATACGAGATGAGCTTTTATCGTATTTTTAAAAAGCTATATGTCGTCTTGAAGTTTTGAAATGATGTGCTGGATATTGATATTATTTTTATAATTATCAAGCCAAAAGAGGGGGATGGATAAGTTTTTACAATTGGTTTTATAGTTTTTTACGAATTGTAACCACGTACCAATGGGAAGTGCACTGTATTCATTTGTTGCTACGTGTTGATGCAAAGCTTTCATGATCATTGGGCTTGGGACGTCAGATCCCATAAGGCGGCGGTCGTTTTGTAAACGTAATTTAAGCCATATCAAGGCAAGGGGTGAGGTCCATTGCTTTCCGTAGCAAAAAATCGATGAAAAAAGAGAAGGATTTTTTACTGTGTAATATAAAGCCCATAAAGCGAGAAAAGAAGGCGCATAGAGAATTGCTTTTCTTTGTGGTACCATATTACATTGATAAGTTGGTTTAATACGATAAAAATACAATGTTATATCTGGTATGGAAAAGAGAGGTAATGTTTGATAACAGGTTTCAGGTACAGCTAAAAAGATTTGCTTTTTGCTTTTTAGGGAGATGTTTTTTTGCATTCAGGACCATACTGGGGCTTGTGAGATTAGAAAAAATGTACCAATATAAAGCGAAAAGCTTTTGATACGATGTAAGTGCTATTTACTGTACAGTTTCAAAAAGCAAAAGCAGTTTTTTCAAAATCCTAATCTTTAATATCGCACAATATAAAGAGAAATTTATGGCACGTCAATTTATCTATCATATGGCTGGGCTTAACAAGTCTTACGGCAATAAAAAAGTTCTAGAAAATATTCATTTGTCTTTTTATCCAGATGCAAAGATCGGTATTTTAGGGCCAAATGGTGCGGGGAAGTCAACTATTTTACGTATTATGGCTGGGCTAGATAAGGAATATACGGGAGAAGCATGGATTTCTGAAGGAGCACGCTGTGGTTATCTACCACAAGAACCTTTGCTTGATGCGAGCAAAGATGTGCGTGGCAATGTAATGGAAGGTGTTGCAGATAAACAGGAAATTCTTGAGCGTTATAACGAATTGATGATGAATTATAGCGAGGAAACGGCTGATGAAAGTGCACAGCTTCAGGACATTATTGACAGTCAGAATCTTTGGGATTTAGAAAGTCAAGTGGAAATGGCTATGGCTGCTCTTGGTTGTCCGCCAGCCGATGGGGATGTAACAAAACTTTCGGGTGGTGAGAAGCGGCGTGTTGCACTTTGTAAATTGCTTTTGTCAAAACCTGATTTATTACTTTTGGATGAACCGACAAACCATTTAGATGCTGAAACGACGGCTTGGCTTGAGAGGCATCTACGTGAATATCCAGGGGCTGTGCTTTTGATAACCCATGATCGTTATTTTCTCGACAATGTAACGGGTTGGATTTTAGAGTTAGATCGCGGTAGAGGTATTCCTTATGAGGGGAACTATTCTGCTTATTTGGGGGCTAAAGCCAAGCGTTTGGCTCAAGAAGGCCGTGAAGAGGCAGCGCGTCAACGTGCTTTATCACGTGAGCAAGAATGGATCGCTTCTAGTCCAAAGGGGCGACAAGCAAAGTCAAAAGCTCGGATTAAGGCTTATGATGAGTTGGTTCAAGCAGCACGTGAGCGCCGTCCTGGAGAGGCGCAAATCATTATTCCTATTGGAGAAAGATTAGGACAGGTTGTTATTGAGGTTGATAATCTCTCTAAAGCTTATGGTGAACGTGTATTGATTGATTCTCTTTCTTTTAAACTTCCTGCTGGTGGCATTGTCGGCGTTATTGGGGCCAATGGTATGGGAAAGTCGACCTTGTTTAAAATGTTGACGGGACAGGAACAGCCCGATTCAGGTCAAATACGTATCGGTGAAACAGTTCACATGAGTTATGTGGATCAGAGTCGCGATTCCTTGGTGGGGGATAAAACTGTTTGGGAGGAAATTTCTGGTAGAAATGACATTATTAAATTAGGTAAATATGAGATGAATAGCCGCGCTTATTGCGGGGCTTTTAATTTCAAGGGGGCAGATCAGCAGCAGAAGGTGGCAAATTTATCAGGAGGGCAGCGCAATCGCGTACATTTGGCGAAACTTCTAAAAGAGGGGGGGAATGTGCTTCTTCTTGATGAACCGACAAATGATCTTGATACTGAAACATTAGGTGCATTGGAAGATGCATTGGAAAATTTTGCTGGTTGTGCAGTTATCATATCGCATGATCGTATGTTTCTTGATCGATTGGCAACACATATTTTAGCCTTTGAAGGTGATGGTCATGTAGAATGGTTTGAAGGTAATTTTGCTGAATATGAGGCTGATAAAGTTCGTCGTCTTGGGGCGGAATCTCTTAATCCTAAGCATGCAAATTATAAACCTCTTACACGCTAGAAATTTTTTCTTATCTCAACTTTGTTGGAATAATAGTGTACTTTATTGCGTTTGTTATTTCATAAATAAAGTGTGTGTACTCTGTGTAAGTTTTTATTCATTAAACAAAGAGTAAGAGACACTTTATGAAATTATGACCTAAATAGGGTTATTCTACTCATGATATATAACCGGTTATTGCTTGTAAAATTGCAATGAAAAGGAGGGGATGAAGAGTATAGTACTATTTCTACGAATGCTCTGGTCATTGAGCATTATTATCTTTACTTAATAAAAATGCAAGTTGGCACTATCATGTTATTTATTTTTTCTCAATGGTATGCAGTTCTTGTTTTGAGGTGGGTATAAAAGATATTTTTATCCATATGTCCCCTCCGTTTATGAGCTGTAAGAGAATGATTTGGATTGATTTATCATGAATAGATTTGAAATGAGAAAAATTTACGGTATTCCGGTTTTTTATTCAAGTTAAAAATGAATGAATTATTATTATAAATCAATGCATTCTCATTATAACGAGCTGCAGGGAGATAAGATCTGTTCGTTTTTTACATTAGCCTATTTTTTCATAGTATGATAAAATAGAGAGAACAAAATAGATGAGAATATGCGTTGTATGCTTGACTTTTTTTCCTATAAACAAATGTTTATAGGAATGTTTAGGGGATAATTATGCAAAAAAGTGCAAGTTTAGATGCAATGATTGTGCTGCTGAAAGCGGTCGCAGAAGTAAGCCATTTACGTGTTCTTACGCTCTTGCGTCATGAAGATTTAACAATTCCTGATTTTATTTTTATTCTTGATCAGTCGCAAGCGTGTATATCACGATATTTACGTTTCTTGTACGAAGCTCGATTGATTGAGCTTTATCAGAAGGGAGATAGCCTTTATTTTAAGCTTTGTCATGATTTTTGGGGTAAAGACATTGTGATGGGTGTTCTTTCGGCTTTGCCAAAGCATGATGTGTTGTTAGCGCATGATTTAGAACGTTTGAAGGATGTCAAAAAGCAGCGTCAAAAAACGAGGAAGAAGCATTTCTTACAAAATACGTTGCAATGGGATGTATTACGGTCATCCTATATGGCAGATCAGGGTGTAGAAAACGCTTTACTTGAAATCATTGGCGATAAACCATTTCAGACGATGCTAAATATTGGAAGAGGTGGAGGCTCTATCTTAAAATTGTTTTCTAATCTTTATACGCATGCGGTTGAAGTCGTGCTTGATAGCAATGTTTTGCACTTGTCTGTTGGAGATACAACTTTTGATTTAGTTATTCTTCATTGGGTTTTACATTTTCTTGAAAATCCTGAAATATTTCTTCATGAAATATCAAGAGTTTTGCGTCCTCATGGCCGTTTATTGATTGTGGATTTTGGTTATCATGAAATTGAGCCTTCATATTCCGATCAAGCGCATATGCGTCTTGGATTTTCGGCTTTACAAATAGAACAATGGCTTAAAAATGCGGGACTTGTTCTAGAACAAACGGTTTGTCTTACTCCTATACAAAATGAAAACAGTGAGGAGGGTATGGTTACGCTTTGGCTTGCTCGTGATCCGCGTTTATTGGTTGACGATATCAAAGATAAACAAGTAGATTTTGCATAAATCGCGTTTGTTAACGTGCTTTATTCTCTGATTTTTCTCAAGGAATAGCGTAGAGATAAAACTTTATTCAATCATTGATAAGCTATTGTTTTTTACATTTGTATTATGTTTTTATATGGGAGTATTGGTGTTTTATAGCGGCGTGTAGGCTGTATAATGAAAGCACCTTCTATAGAGTTAAGCCTATGAGGATCATTATTTAAGGTGTTCTTGATATCATATTTATGTTATTAGCCAATATATTGATTTTAAAAGATCATTGATTTTTTTAGACTCAATGAGAGGTTTGAATACAGGAATATTTTTTCATTTCAAATTTCCTGTTTTAGAATCCAAAAGAGTCTGTTTGTCTGTTACAAAAGAAGGTATTTATCTTAATGATAACGTTTGTAAAAAAAATACATCTTTGCGGCTGCAATATTATATTGTGCCGCACAATATAATATAGTGATGGCTCATACCTTCATAAATGTCAAAGGTGGTGTGCCCAATAGATCTTAAAATATTTCTTTAAAACAGGTTCTTAGATAAGAAATGCCTTGGAACTTTTAGTGAGGAGTGCAAAAAGATGCTCTAAAAAGACGAAAAAGTAAAAAGGTGAGACAATGCATGATTTTCATTATTTAAAATACAGCGTTATGAGCGTGTTTGAAAGTCGTAAAGGCAAATGAAAGGGATGGTAAAGATGGCAATAGTTTTATCTTTGGGCTTTTATGTTTCTTCCAAAATGAATGATGGCTTTTTTAAGATTTCTCAACCAGACGTAAATATTTTTACTCTAATTGGGCGTATAAAAGCTGGGATTTTTCACATGGCTCTCATTTGCTCTAATCTTTATCTCAAACATATTGCTATGTTTAGAGCAGGTGTTGATTTACAAGTAATAGAAAAAGTAAAAGCTTGGTAGATGACGCCATAAAATTACTCATAAATTGGTAATGGATTGGAGTGATATTCTGAATTTTAAAAACATTTTGTACAACAACGGTTATAATAACGCATCTGGCTTTACGTTTATTTCTTCCTATAAGCATTCATATATGGTGTTCATCTATGTGTTTTGCATTATATTCATAAAAATAAGATCGGCGATGATCTATGGATAGTCTGTGGCTGAAAGTAGGAAAGAAAAGCGTGATATTACACTAAAGTTTCGTATCTCTTTATCATGAGAAGTTATGTAGGTTATTAAATAAGTCCATTGTTCTTGCCAAACGTATTTTCTTTCTTTTTATGTTTGCCGCTCATCTTATGACGCAGTCCGTGGGTATAGCGTAAAATTGATAGGGCACCATCGTCTTTAGTTTAAGTGAAAGTTGTAAGCCGGCATTATCGTTTTATGTTTTTTATCCATACGCTTCTTCTTGTTTGTGATGTGCGATAGTATGGCTATTCATTGATTCAATAGACGAAGATTGAAAATAAGGGAACCTTACGTTCTTGAGATCTCTCATGTAAATTGTAAATGATGAGTTATGATTGTAAATCAATGAATTGTTTACGTTAGAAGAACAGACTATACAATTTTTTATCACAGAAACTACTGTGTGTATTATTTTACGGGATCATTTAAATGATAGAGATTAAGAGAAAATGTCTGCATTGATTTCGGTTTGTTATGTTAAAATGCGTTAGAGACTGTTGGTTATTGTAAAATGATTTATCGTTATTTGGAATGACGATGGGGCGTGATTCGAAACAAATACCTTCAGAGTTCTCATTTTTTCATAAGATTAAGCAGTTTAAATTCTTCATTGATTGTTACATGAGGGATGTAACAATATTTTAATGATCATTTACAGAAATTTTTTATAAAAATAGATAAGATTTTATTTCTCTAATTTATTGTTTTATATGAATAATTCATAGATTTCTTGCAAGAAGATGTTTTTCATTTTTTACGGTTATTTGTGTAAGATTTTAAAAATCTACGTTTTTCTTTTTGTGGTGATTGCTGTTGGAAAAATGATTCTACTTTTACGTAGTTTGATTTTTATAGGGTGGATACCTAGAAATTACTGTTTTTTTTAAATTATGATCATCAGAGTTATGAAAGAAACTATTTAAAAGTTATAATGATCGTAGATTCTAATTGGTGCTTCTAGAAATAAAATTGCTTCAAATTGGGTCATTTTGAACTTTTTTTGCCTAAATTTAAACATTTTTAAATAATTTATAATTCTTTTATGTTTTTTTGCGTAGAAGATGATAAGAATTTCTTGTTGTTTAAAAAATTTTATTCCATAGCAAGAATATTGCATCGGCTATCTTAGTGGTTGATGTAAGAGGACAATCGGGGAACCTCCTCCCCCCCCCCCCGCGTGGATCCCCTAGATTGTCTGGCCTGACTGAGGATTTCCTCAGTCAGGCTTTTTGTAATTATTTTAGGAAATGTAAAGTGTTATTAGGGGGGAAGTGTAAGATCTGTTATTGTTTCGCCTATAGTACCTAAATACATAGAGGGGCGGGTCTTATTGGGCGGAGAGTGTTAGCGTATTCATTTTTAATAATTTGATTTTTCTTTATTGAGGCATTGTTGAATGCTATAAGGGGAATCATAAAAGGAATCTATGTTTGTATTCTGTGATCTTTAGGTAAGAGATAATGGGATCTTTTTCGCATCGTATTATTTTTATTTTATTCGTATTTTTTATTTTTGGCGCTGTCTTTTTTGCTTCTCGAAGTGGTGTTGTTTATCAGTTTTTTTCCGGTCGTTCTTCTTTTTCTTCTCAGAAGCTTGATGTAACAGAGGAGGAGTTGTTAGAGAGATTGTCCGTGTCTTTTCCAGATATTATCAAGCATCTTTCTAAGATGGACCCTCAACAGCAAGAGTTGTTTATTGCGCAGCTGCGTCGTGATGTAATTGCGCTTGCTGCTAAAAGTGGTCAGAGTCGTGAGCAGGCTCAAAAATCTGGTGAAACTGTTGCTATGGCTCTCTCAAAAGCGATTTCTCGTCCTTCCATTGCTAATGCTTATTTTTAGCTATTTTTTAATTGCGCTTTTGGGTTTTAAAGGAGAAAGAGCTTTTCGTGAAGTTTTGAAAAGTGCGAGGAGATAATCAATTTGTAAGATAATTAACAAATTTATCTTACTCAAAAGGTATGCAGTCAGAGTATAACGGTAATGTTGCAATCATTACAGGAGAGATAGAAAATCTATCAAGGGTATTGGTCAAGTTAATTGCATTATCAATCGCTACAATGACAAAAGCAGTATTGACTATCATAAAATACGTTAATCGCATTTTATATGCCAGTTATTTTTTTATTTGATATGAGAAAATAAAAATTTTTTAAAGGATTTAAGCTTTCTTTGTTCTACGGATTTTAGGATATTTATCCACTTGTATGATTTCTGAAAATGAGGTGCAAGGCTGATAAGGTGATAGTCTGTGACAAAGAAAAAATATTTGAATGAAGGTGAGAGGTCTATTTTTATTTAAAAAGGCTTTGGGGGTATTGAGTTTTCTAACATTTTTCAAAAAAACAGACACAAGTAATTGTTAGGCTTTATTGTAGAGACAAAGACGGATATAACTTTTTTAGTATATTGTTTTATAATGATAAATTATCATTTTATCTTGAATAAGAATCTTAAGAATTGTCAAATTTTCTCATTTTAAATTTATTCATGGTGAAAAAATCAAAATTAGTTTCTAGTACACTACCAGTGGGAGGACTGTGTGGATAACAGCTCTTTTAAAAAGGAATTAAAAAGCTTCTTTGAGACGTCTTGAGAGCTAAAAGTCTGTTGCAATATTTTGAATTGGTAAAGAGTATGATGGTTTTAGTATATTTATGAATTTTTTATGTGCGATAATGGGGGGATTTGTTTTGTGATTTGTTGAGGTTTTATCGGATATAAAGAGTGCTGTGGGGGGGGGGTATTAACCAGAGAGAAGCGTTGATAGCGGTTTATATTTTTATGAAACTTTCTTGATATTGAGCATCTTCGGTAAAAAGATGCTCTTGTCTCTCTTACTTTGTGGGATTGATCCCAATAAAAAAATTAATAATCTTATGTAAAAAATATTACATCTAGTTAAGATGCTATTTTTTTAATATAAAAATTAAGTGATACAATAGCGATAGCAGCAATTTATAGATTATATCATTTTATTTAATACGCTATAAGATTAACCATAGTTTCTTTATTTTTTTATTTTATGATATAGAGAAATCTATGATTTGTGAATAAAGAGATATTCTTTTGTTACATGATTTTATCTTGAAATTGTCTTACTCTTTCCTTTTTCAAGCCGTTCTTTTGCTTTCTTTTTTTGTATAATACGTTTGCAAATTACTTGCGGCTAGAATTTGAGAATGTTTGAGTGAAGAGAAAGAAAATGCAATTTTTGAAAATCTTGTTAAATACAGCGTGTGCTGTATTTTTTGTATTTGACATAAGTTGGACTCATAGTGTCTTAAATGTTGCGGAATCAGGAGAAGCCTCAGTGATTGTTGCTCCTAAGATTCCTGATCGCCCTTATGAGTTTCTTATTCAGAAACTGGCGAATAAATATAATGTTCCCGTTAATTTAGCACATGCTGTTGTAAAAGTTGAAAGTAATTATAAGGCAGGTATAAAGGGGGCTGCTGGCGAAATAGGTTTGATGCAAATTAAACCCTCTACGGCACGAGGGTTGGGCTTTAGTGGTTCTGTACAGGATTTGTACGATCCTGCGACCAATCTTGAATATGGTATGCGTTATTTGGCACGGGCGTATAAACTCAGTGGTGGAAGTACGTGTGGTACAATCCTTAAATATAACGCAGGTCATGCTGCAAAAAAAATGAATTCCATTTCGGCGAAATATTGCGCAAAAGTGAAAACTTATCTGGCTTCATTAAAATAAAAACATCTGTTGAGAGAGGTTTGTCATAAAATATTTTAAGATGCTATTTTCATTGAGCAGAAAATGTTTTATAAATTAATGCGTCAGTCGGCTGGGCAGCCGCGCTTGTCTGATGCTGAAATATGGCAGGTGAGGAAAGTCCGGGCTCCATGGAAAGACGGTGCCGGGTAACACCCGGCGGGGGTGACCCTAGGGAAAGTGCCACAGAAAGTAAACCGCCTATTTTTATAGGTAAGGGTGAAAGGGTGGAGTAAGAGCCCACCGCGCATTCAGTAATGAATGTGGCAAGGTAAACCCCACCGGGAGCAAGACCAAATAGAAATGACGTGCAAAATTTAATTTGCAGCCGATTTCCGGGCGAGTCATTCGGGTAGGTTGCACGAGGCGGATGGTAACATCCGTCCCAGATGAATGGTTGCCATGTAAAGTGTAAGCTTTACTCTACAGAACCCGGCTTATAGGCCGACTGATATTTCATGATGATACGCGATATTTTATAAGATCAATTATATATGATCTTTTATGGAGTCTATGTGTTTGAAATGGACACTTGAGCAAAGAGTGTTTTAAAAAATTATAACATTTCTTTAAGTATAATGCGTTAGGATCTGTTTTGGGATAACTTTAGTTTTTTCGTTCATTGTGATTAATATGAAAGTTGAAGGCTAGGTTATTCTAAGATCAGTTGCCATGAGAGAGCTGTTGATTTGAGACAGCATAACTTCAAGACGGATTATTTTGATAAATCAGGATCAAAGAGCTGAACGCCATATTCCAGTGTTGTTGCAGCCAGTTTTGACTGGGCTTATGCCATTGGTTGGAGCAAAAGTAATTGATGGTACCTTTGGTGCTGGTGGTTACACGCGCGCTTTGTTAAAGGCAGGGGCACAGGTGATCGCTCTTGATCGTGATCCTCATGCTATCAGTGCAGGACAATCGCTTGTTGAAGAATTTTTTCCACGTCTTCGTTTGGTCCATATGGCATTTTCACAGCTCGATCGTGTCGTTGAAGAGAAGGTGGATGCAGTTATTTTGGATATTGGTGTCTCTTCAATGCAGCTGGATGAAACAGAAAGAGGTTTTTCTTTTCAAAAAGATGGTCCATTGGACATGCGAATGGCTCAGACTGGTTTTACAGCCAGCGATGTTGTCAATCATTTAAAAGCAAGGGATTTGGCACGTATTTTTAAGATATTAGGAGAAGAGCGTTATGCGGGGCGAATTGCACGGATGATTGAAAAGCGTCGTGTTGTACAGCCTTTTTTGCGTACAGGTGATTTGGCGTATGCTATCGAAGCGTTGATAGGACGTAAACCGGGAGATCGTATTCATCCAGCAACACGTGTATTTCAGGCTCTTCGTATCTATGTTAATGATGAAATTGGTGAATTGGCATGTGGTTTATTTGCTGCTGAACGCGTTTTAAAAGCTGGAGGCCGTTTGGGGGTTGTCAGTTTTCATTCTCTTGAAGATCGTATGGTCAAAAGATTTTTTTCGGCTCGTTCTGGAGAATGTATGAGATCACGCTATCTGCCTGAAATGAAGGCTGCTCCAGCAACATTTTTTCCTTTGTTTAAAGGTGGGATCACGGCAACTAAAGAGGAGTTACAGAAAAATCCTCGTTCACGTTCTGCGAGGTTGCGTATTGGTGTACGGACTGAAGCAGAGGCTCTTGCAGCAGATATGAAATTATTTGGTTTAGCAGAGATTGCCAGTTTTGAAGGCAGAAAAAAATGACAGTTTTTCGTACATTTGATATGATTTTAGTGTTAATTATGATTTGTATGGCAGGACTTACTTATAAGGTAAAATATGATGTTCAAAAACGAATGAACGAAGTTCTTCATCTTGAGCATGAAATTGCTGCAGCAAAAAATACGGTAAGTTTGCTTCATGCTGAGTGGGCTGTGATGATAAGGCCTTCACGCATGCAAAAACTTGCGAAACGTTATCAGAAAGAACTTGGGTTAGAGGTTATACAGCCGCGTCAAATCGTGGAGTTTAAAGACATTCCGGTACAGGTACATGATCAAATTGAAGAAGTGATTAAACAAAATATCTTGGAAGATAACCAGGATATTTTGACAAATAATCGAGCTTCTCAGATCAATAGTGTTGTCCAAAAAGGCGCGCAGTAATGAAATCGACTTTTTTATTCTCACAGAAGAAAAAGCGCTTAAAGAATTCGTTGAATAATCATAATGTTTCTGTTCGTCGTCCCTATTCTAGTCGTCCACGTTTGCTTTTTTCGTTGTTCTGCTTTTTAATTTTATATGGAATCATGGGGGCTTGCCTTATTTCTTATGGGTTGGAAGGTGGACAGATTGAAGAAGCAAAGGGGCCAGGAATACTTCAATTGATGGCACGGCCTGATATTGTTGATCGTAATGGTCGTTTATTGGCAACAGATATTAAAACTTATTCACTTTTTGCTGAGCCACGACGTATTATTGATGTGGATGAAACAATTGAATTGCTCTCAACAGTTTTGCCTGATCTTAATTGGCAGGAAACCTATAAGCGCTTAAAAAGAAAATCTGGTTTTTCTTGGATACAGCGTGGGTTAACACCAATGCAGAAGACGCAAATTATGGCTCTTGGTATACCAGGAATTGGTTTTCGGACTGAAATTCGTCGTTTTTATCCTGATGGACCTGTAACTTCCCATATTCTCGGTATGGTGAATGTTGATAATCAGGGCATTGCAGGTATGGAAAAATACATTGATGATGCGGGGCTGAGTGCTTTGCGTGCCGCTGGTCTTGCCATGGAAGAATCATTAAAACAAGTTCAGCTTTCGATTGATGTGCGTGTTCAGTCAATTGTTCATGATGAACTTATTCAGGCTATGAAGCGTTATAAGGCAATTGCTGCAGGAGCTGTTATTTTAAATATACATACGGGGGAAGTTTTGGCTTTGGCATCACTACCAGACTTTGATCCTGGAAATCCTGTTGAAGCTTTAAAAAGTGATCGTCTCAATCGGATGACGGCAGGAGCTTTTGAAATGGGATCGATCATTAAAAGTTTTACGACCGCTATGGCTCTTGATTCCGATATTTTTCATTTAAACAGTATTATTGATGCTTCAAAGCCAATAAAAGCAAGTAGTGGCTATACTATTCATGATTTTCATGGAAAAAATCGACCCTTAACGTTATGGGAGGTTTTTATTTATTCTTCTAATATTGGTTCTGCTAAAGAGGCGTTGGCGATAGGGATTGATAAACATCGTGGTTTTTTGCAAAAACTTGGATTACTGGATCGTCTCACAACAGAGTTGCCTGAAGTTGCCCACCCTATTGTGCCAAATCATTGGAAGGATATCCATTCTATGACGATTTCTTTTGGGCATGGTATGGCAACAACACCCTTGCAAACAGCTGTCGGGGCTGCTGCTTTAATGAATGGTGGTTGGTTAATTGCTCCGACATTTTTAAAACGGCCAAAAGAACAAACTTTGCACCATGCAAAACGGGTTTTGCAGGCTAAAACAAGTCAAAATATGCGTTACCTTTATAAATTAAATAGTGATATTGGTTCTGGACGTAATGCAAAAGTTGAAGGTTATCGTGTAGGTGGTAAGACAGGAACAGCTGAAAAAGTTGAAAATGGAAAATATTCTAAAACAAAAAATTTTAATAGTTTTCTTGCTGCTTTTCCTATTGAGGATCCTGCTTATGTTGTTTTAACAATTATTGATGAACCAAAGCCTGCTGAGGGACAGCGTTCAGCAACAGCGGGGATGAATGCTGGACCAATGCTTGCTAATATTGTTCGTCGCACAGCTAGTTTTCTTGGTGTAAAACCCGATTTTAAAAAAGAATATGAGCCTCTTTTAAGTAAAAAGAGCAATTCAAGTTTCGTTAAACAACGGTAAAATGAATATAAAGGTGCGTTATCATGTTGTTGGGAACAGTTTTTACAGAATGTGTTGAAGATGGAAGTCTTTCTTCAATAGAAATAACAGGAATAAGTGCGGATTCTCGACAAGTTTTGCCAGGCTATGTTTTTGTTGCTGTTCAAGGAAAAAAAAGTGATGGAAGACACTATATAGATGATGCGATAAAGCGTGGTGCACGAGCAATCGTTACAGATTGTCATGCTGTTCTTGAGGATTTATCTGTTCCCATTTTACGTGTTTCTAATGTTCGTCATAGTTTAGCGTTGGCAGCTGCACGTTTTTACGGTTCTCAGCCTGAAACGGTCGTTGCTGTGACTGGTACAAGTGGTAAAACATCAGTGGTCTCTTTTCTTCGGCAAATTTGGACTTATGTTGGATTTTGTGCTGCGAGTATAGGAACGGTTGGTGTTGTTTCTCCTAAACGGAATGTTTATGGTTCTCTCACAACACCTGATCCGGTCGTCTTGCACCGTCTTCTTTATGAAATTTCTCATGAAGGTGTGACACATGCAGCTCTTGAAGCTTCTTCGCATGGGCTTGATCAAGGGCGACTTGATGGAGTCCGTTTAACGGCTGGTGCCTTCACCAATTTAGGGCGAGATCACATGGATTATCACACGGGGGTAGAGGATTATTTGCGGGCTAAAATGAGGTTGTTTGATACACTTTTGCCTGTATCTGCTCCTGCTTTTATTTTTGCTGATGATGTCTATTCACAAAAGGTTATTGATGTTGTCACACAAGCGCGTCGCCGTGTTTTGACAATTGGTCGTAAGGGGCAATTTATCACGATTAATCGTGTCGAACATCAACGCTCAAAACAGTGTATTGAGTGTCGTGTGGAAAACAATATTTATACATTTGTTTTGCCTTTAGCTGGAGATTTTCAGGTAGCCAATGCGCTTATGGCAGCGGGGTTAGCAATTGAAACGGGTGTTTCACCTCGTAAGGTTTTTTCTGCGCTTGAAACTTTGCAGGGAGCACCTGGGCGATTAGAGTTTGTGGGAAAGACAGAAAATAATGCGCTTGTTTATATTGATTATGCCCATAAACCAGAAGCTTTGGAGCAGGTTTTGCTTTCTGTTCGTCCCTTTACGCAAGGGCGCTTGATCGTTGTTTTTGGTTGTGGAGGAGATCGTGATCAAGGAAAAAGACCTTTGATGGGAAAAATTGCGGCGGATAAAGCGGACATTGTTATTGTAACGGATGATAATCCTCGTACAGAAATGCCAGAAAAAATACGCAAGGATATTTTACAGGCGGTGCCAACAGCAATAGAGATACCAGATCGTGGTGAGGCTATTTCTTACGCGGTGGAGCTTTTGAAAGTTGGTGACACATTAATCATTGCTGGAAAAGGTCATGAGGATGGCCAAATTATAGGGCAGACAACTTATCCTTTTTCAGATCGTCTGAAAGCGATAGAAGCTTTAGAGGACCGAAAGAAATGACAGCTTTATGGGATAAGCAAGCACTTGTTGCTGCAATTAATGGTGTTGTAATGGGAAGCATGCCAGAAACTTTTTCTGGGGTTTCCATTGATAGCCGTACTCTTGCGGAAGGGGATGTTTTTTTCTGCATTAAGGGGCATCATCTTGATGGTCATGATTTTGCTGCGCAAGCTTATGAACGAGGTGCAGGCGTTCTTATCGTTGCGGAACACCGTTTGAGGGATATGAAAAAGATATCGGCTCCACTCATTGTCGTTCCTGATGTTTTGCAAGCCTTAGAACAACTTGCACAAGCTGCACGCAAACGTTCAAGAGCTAAGATTATCGCGGTAACAGGATCAGTGGGAAAAACAACGACAAAAGAAGCTTTGAAACAAGCTCTTGCAACTGCTGGGAATGTTCATGCGAATCTCGCTTCTTTAAACAATTGCTGGGGGGTTCCACTCACTTTAGCGCGGATGCCTATGGAGAGTGATTATGGTATCTTTGAAATTGGTATGAATCATAGAGATGAAATTCGCCCTCTGGTCAAACTGGTTTGTCCGCATGTTGCTCTCATTACGCATATTTGTGCAGGACATATGGGTTTTTTCAAAGATCTTGAAGAAATAGCAAAGGCAAAAGCTGAAATTTTTGAAGGATTAGATGAAAAAGGAATTGCCATTTTAAATGCGGATAGTGATTTTTTTTCTTATCTCGTTCAAAAAGCAAAGAAATGCGGTGTAAAGAAGATCTTAAGCTTTGGTGAGACTAAAGATGCTGATTATCAAGCGCGAGGTATACGTCTTCTAACTGATAGTACTTCTATGATTGTGCGTATTGGGGGGCGGGATAGGGAGGTTCAAATTGGTGCTCCAGGACGCCATATTGTGCAAAATAGTTTAGGGGTTATTGCTGCTTGTGATGCTATGGGGGTTGAGTTAGAGCCTGTTTTTCTTTCTTTTCGCCATTTTTCTTCTCAAAAGGGGCGAGGTGTTCGTTATCAATTGTCTTTATCAAATGGGGGTGAATTTTATCTCATTGATGAAAGCTATAATGCAAATCCTGCTTCTATGCGTGCTGCACTTGAGCTTCTTGCTACAGGACCTGTAGGGACAGAGGGGCGGCGAATTGCTATTTTAGGGGATATGCTAGAATTAGGGGAGTATAGTGAAAAGCTTCATCGTGATTTAATAAAACCAATACGTCTTTCCGGTGCTAATCCGGTTTTTCTATTTGGTGAGGCGATGAAATCTTTAGTCAGTGATTTGTCTACTGGTGTTAAGGTTCATTATGCTGAAAATATTGAGAAAATTTTACCGCTTCTTTTAGCAGAAATTTCTTCTGGGGATCTGCTTATGGTTAAATCATCCAATAGCCTTTGTTCATCAAATATTGTGACTGCATTGCTTGATCGCTATAAAGCGGTTTCTTCATAGTTTTAAGAGGTTTTTTGTACAATGATGCTGTTTTTTTCTTCGTTTAGTGATTGGCTTCCAGGTGTGAATGTATTTCGTTATATTACTTTTCGCACGATAGCGGCTATGCTTACTTCGGGACTTATCGTCTTTTTGTTTGGACCTAGCATCATTGCTTCTCTTAAATTGCGGCAGGGTAAGGGACAACCGATTCGTGCTGATGGTCCTCAAACACATTTTAAAAAGGCTGGAACACCTACAATGGGTGGATTGATGATTTTAACCGGCATTGTGGTATCGGCATTTTTGTGGTGTAATTTATCGAATATTTACTTTTGGGTATCGCTATTGGTTATGCTTTCTTTTGGGGCAATTGGATTTTATGACGATTATCTTAAGGTCACAAAACAAACAGACAAAGGATTTTCTGGGAAAGCACGGTTAGGCTTAGAGTTTTGTGTTGCCGCAATTGCGGCTTTTGTTATTCTGAAAATTGGCTCATCTGGATTCGCTTTGCCTTTTTTAAAAGATTATCTTATCAATTTAGGCTGGTTCTTTATTCCTTTTTCTGCGTTTGTCATTGTCGCGACGGGTAATGCGGTTAATTTAACGGATGGACTCGATGGGCTTGCTATTGTTCCTGTGATGGTTGCAGCTTTATCTTTTGCTCTGATTGCTTATCTTTCTGGTAATATGAATTTTGCTGATTATCTCCAAATCCATTATGTATCAGGTACAGGTGAATTGGCTGTTTTATTGGGAGCTGTTGTTGGGGCAGGGCTTGGTTTTTTATGGTTTAATGCACCACCTGCAGCTATTTTTATGGGAGATACTGGTTCATTGGCTCTTGGAGGACTCTTAGGGACTGTTGCGGTTGCTACGAAACACGAAATTGTTTTGGTTCTTATTGGTGGGCTTTTTGTTGTGGAAGCTTTTTCGGTCGTTATTCAGGTTGGTTATTTCAAATTAACAAGAAAACGCGTGTTTCTTATGGCACCGATACATCACCATTTTGAGAAAAAAGGCTGGACTGAAAGCCAAGTCGTGATACGCTTTTGGATTATTTCGATTGTTCTCGCTCTCATAGGTCTTTCAACACTTAAATTGCGGTGAGAATGTGATTTCTGTTACGTGTTATAAAGGTCAAAAAGTTGCTCTGTTTGGATTGGGACAGTCTGGACTAGCAACGGCACAAGCATTGATGTGTGGTGGTGCAGAAGTGGTGGCGTGGGATGATAGTCCTTCAAGTGTGCAAATGGCTTTTCGGCACAATATTCCAACACGAGATCTCCGTTATGAAGATTGGTCAGAATTTGTTGCATTGATTGTAGCTCCTGGAGTTCCTTTAAGTTATCCTCAAGCCCATTGGGTTGTTGAAAAAGCACGAAAAAAAAATATAGAAATTATCGGTGATATTGAATTATTTGTTCGGGCGCGCCATCAATTTTTACAGCATTATGGTTTTTGTGACAAAGACGTTCCTTTCATTGCGATTACGGGGACGAATGGGAAGTCAACCACAACATCTTTACTTGCGCATTTGTTGGAAAAAATGGGCTATGATGTGCAGATGGGGGGAAATATTGGAAAGGCAATATTGACGCTTAAGCCCTTTGTTAAAAAACGTATCTATGTGATTGAATGTTCATCATTTCAAATTGATCTTACTCCCTCTCTTCAGCCGACTATTGGACTTTTATTAAATCTCACACCTGATCATATTGATCGACATGGAAGTTTTGCCTGTTATGTGCAAACCAAAAGGCATCTGATTGCTCAGGCTTCTCAGGCTTTTATTTCAGTTGATGATGCAGCTTGCCGGATTTTATATCAACAGTTACTTCATGAGGGGAAGCAAATAGAGGCAATTTCCAAGGATCATTTTGTTGAAAATGGTTTTTATGCAGATGGGACCAAGCTCTTTTCTGTTCGTCAAGGACAGCGTCATATGCTTGCAGATCTTGCTCCTATGGCGGTGTTACGTGGGAGGCATAATGCGCAAAATGCCCTTATGGCATTAGCAACGTTGCAGGCTTTAAAAATAACCGATCCTTCTATGAACAAGCATTTAGCAAGTTATAAAGGGTTGGATCATCGTATGCAACAGGTGCGTAAAATGGGGGCGGTTTTGTTTATCAATGACAGCAAGGCTACTAATGCAGATGCAACAGCTCCTGCGCTTTCCACCTTTAATGATATTTTTTGGATTGTTGGGGGACAGGCAAAAAAGGGAGGAATAGAGTCTCTTAGAGAATTTTTTCCTAAAATTCGTAAAGCCTATTTGATTGGGAGCGCGGCGGAAGAATTTGCTCGCACTATTGGATCTTCTTTTCCCTTTTCTATGAGCCTAACTTTGAAAAATGCGGTGCGTGAAGCAGCTGTTGACGCAATAGGCTGTAAGGCAAAAGAGGTGACGGTTCTTTTGTCACCTGCTTGTGCAAGTTATGACCAATTTAAAAATTATGAAATGCGAGGCGAAGCATTTGTCTCTTTTGTGATGCAGTTACAATAAAAAAAGCATCAGTTATAAAAAATATTTTTGCGTTAAGACTCCAGAATCTTTTTTTGTGTAATTTAGTTTTTAAAGTGTTTGTTAAACAGGCTGGGAACCCATATTACTTTGAGACAATTTATAAAATGGATAAGGTGTGTATATCATGGTGACGCGTGCAGATAGAGATCCAATTGCTAATTGGTGGTGGACGATTGATCGCTCTATCTTTGCAGCTTGTTTAATTTTAATGGGAATTGGCATTATGCTGTCTTTTGCTGCCAGCCCCATTATTACAAAAAAAATCGGAATTGCTGATAGTTTTTATTTTGTTCGGTGGCATATCATTTTCAGCATTTTAGCATTTTTTACGATGGTTACCATTTCTTTTTTTTCGCTTTCTAATATTCGTCGTTTATGCGCTCTTTTGCTCATTGTAACGCTTGCTCTTATGGTTGCAACCTTATTTTTTGGTCCAGAATTAAAGGGAGCACGGCGATGGATTCAGCTATTTGGTTTTTCTGTACAGGCTTCAGAGTTTATGAAGCCAGCTTTTGTGGTTATGTCCGCTTGGCTTTTTTCGGAACAGATACGCAAGAGGGGAATTCTAGGTTATACGTTAGCGATTGTACTTTATGGCATTTGTTGTGTGCTTCTGGTTTTGCAGCCTGATATTGGACAAACAGTTTTAATAAGTGCAACATGGGGGGGGCTGTTTTTTATTGCTGGTGTACCTCTTACTATTATTTTTCTCTTTCTCATTTTAGGCGTTGTAGGAATTATTTTAGCTTATTTTTTTCTGCATCATGTGCGCGAGCGGATCAATGGTTTTTTGACAGGTGAAGGAGATACTTTTCAAGTGGATGTAGGACGTGAGGCTATTTTGAATGGTGGTTGGTTTGGGCAAGGTCCTGGGGAGGGAACAGTAAAACGTATCATTCCTGATAGCCATACAGATTTTGTATTTTCCGTTGCTGCTGAAGAATATGGTATTATTCTTTGTTTATTAATTATGATGCTGTTTGGCTTTATCGTTATGCGTTCATTGTATATAGCCATGAATACACGTGATTCCTTTATACGTCTTGGTATTACTGGCATAGCAATGATGATTGGCTTTCAATCAGCTATTAATATGGCCGTTAATCTTCACTTAATTCCTCCAAAAGGCATGACATTGCCTTTTATTTCTTACGGTGGTTCTTCGATGGTGGCGATTGCGTTTTCAATGGGCATTTTGCTTAGTTTAACACGTCGTTGGCCAGAAGCACGCCTTTCAGCTTTTTCTTCCTCTTCTGTCTTGGATACCCCTTATGAATGATAAAAAAGTTATTGTTTTGGTGGCTGGTGGTACAGGTGGACATCTTTTTCCTGCTGAAGCCCTTTCTGTTGAATTAAGGAAGCGTGGATATGATGTTCATTTAATAACAGATGAAAGAGCACGACCTTTTGTTCGGTGCTTTGATGAAGAGCATATTCATATCGTTTCATCGGCAACGTTTATACGACGTCATCCTTTTGCTCTGATAAAGACGTTTTGGTCTTTGCTAAGGGGAATGGGGCAATCGTTGGCGTTGCTTTATAAATTACGTCCTGTTCTTGTTGGAGGATTTGGGGGGTATCCGAGCTTTCCTCCTCTTTTTATTGCGGCTTTAACGAGGCGTGTGACATTTATTCATGAACAAAATGCTGTTATGGGGCGTGCCAATCGGGTGTTGGCAATTTTTGTGCGTGCAATCGCTGGTGGTTTGTTGTCGCCAAATGGCGCTTATGCTCATAAAATACTTTTGACGGGGAATCCTGTCCGTGAGGCTGTGTTGAAGGCGGCCAAAATTCCTTATCATTCTTCAGAGGGGGAAAAGCCATTTAATTTTTTGATTTTTGGAGGTAGCCAAGGGGCTTCTGCTTTTTCACATATTGTTCCAGAAGCTATTGCTTTATTCGATGATAAGAACCGTAAACGTTTACGAATTGTACAGCAAGTTCGCGGTGAAGCAGGAGGGTTGATCAAAATTTACCGTGATATGGGCGTACAAGCAGAGGTTGCTCCTTTTTTTGATGATATGGCTGAACGTATGGCACATGCTCATTTTATTTTGTCGCGCGCTGGGGCTTCGTCCGTTTGTGAGATAGCTGTGATTGGTAGACCTGCTTTGCTTGTTCCCTATCCCCATGCTTTAGATCATGATCAGGCTGCCAATGCAGCTCTGCTTGCTCGTGTAGGTGGTGCGCAAATTCTATCAGAAAAAGATTTGAATGCACAAAAGCTTTTTTCTCTTTTAATGCACGCTTGTTGTGCACCCCATTTATTGGAAAAACAAGCGCTTGCTGCAAAAAAAGTTGGGCAACCTCATGCAACCCGTTGCCTTGCTGATATGGCTGAATCCTTAATTGCAGGGCGATTGTTGTCAGATATAAAAGAGGAGCTTTTTAATGAAAATGCCACTTGATATAGGCGTTATCCATTTTATCGGAATCGGGGGGATCGGTATGAGTGGAATTGCGGAGGTTTTTTATAATCTTGGCTATAAAGTTCAAGGGTCAGATCAAGTTGAAAGTGCAAATGTTGAACGTTTGCGGAAAAAAGGAATTAACGTTCATATAGGTCATTGTGCTGAAAATTTAGGGAATGCAGAGGTTGTTGTTTTTTCTACTGCCGTTAAAAAAACAAATCCTGAGTATATTGCTGCAAAGGAAAGACATTTACCGCTTGTTAGACGTGCAGAAATGCTGGCGGAGCTGATGCGGTTTCGGCGTGCAATTGCGGTGGGTGGTACACATGGTAAAACAACAACCACATCAATGGTTGCAGCCCTTCTTGATGCTGGTCATTTTGATCCAGTGGTGATTAATGGCGGTATTATTAATGCTTATGGTACGAATTCTCGTACAGGAGATGGCGATTGGATGATTGTTGAAGCTGATGAAAGTGATGGTACATTTTTAAAGCTGCCTGCTGATATTGCTGTTATTACTAATATTGACGCTGAGCATTTGGATCATTATGGAAGTTTTGATGCTGTGCGTGAGGCTTTTCGGCAATTCGTAGAAAATGTTCCTTTTTATGGTTTTGCTGTTTTGTGCCTTGATCATCCAGAGGTTCAGTCATTGGCGGGCCGTATTGATGATCGTTGGGTGATCACTTATGGTGCAAATCCACAAGCAGATGTTCGTTTTCTTAATCTTTCGATGGATGGTCAAAAAACGCATTTTGATGTTCTTGTTCGCTCACGCAAAACAGGAAGAAAGATTGAGTTGAAAAATATGCTTTTGCCTATGGCAGGGCAGCATAATGTTGCCAATGCAACGGCGGCGATTGCTATTGCGCATGAACTTGGCATTTCAAATGAAGCTATAAAAAGGGGCTTAGCAGAATTTGGCGGAGTAAAACGGCGTTTTACGCGAACAGGAAGTTGGCGTGGCATTGAAATATTTGATGATTATGGACATCATCCTGTCGAAATAAAGGCTGTTTTGCGTGCTGCACGTGAGAGTGCAAAAGGGCGTGTTATTGCGATTGCACAACCCCATCGGTATTCACGTTTGTATCATTTATTTGATGATTTTGCTGCTTGTTTTAATGATGCAGATACAGTGTTGATTACGCCCGTTTATGCGGCTGGTGAAGAGCCTATTGTAGGATTTGGTTCTCAAGAATTGGTAGAGCATATTAAAATGGCGGGTCATCGTGATGTGCGCTTGATACATGGTTTGGAAGATGTTGTGTCTCTTGTCTCAAAATTTGCTCAGGCAGAGGATTATGTTGTTTTTCTTGGTGCTGGCAATATCACACAATGGGCTTGTGCGTTGCCTCATCAGTTAGCGGTATTGGATGGTCATGATAAATTTTCAGCACATTGATGGTGAGGCGCTATTGGCGCAATTGCAACCATTGTTGGGTGGCGTGAGAGGAAAACTTACACCTAATGTTGAGATGCGTAAGGTAACGTGGTTTCGCACGGGCGGATTGGCAGAGCTTTTTTATCAGCCTGTTGATGAAGAAGATTTGGCTCTCTTTCTTCAAAATTTGCCTGAATTTGTTCCTGTAACAATTGTCGGTATCGGTTCTAATCTTCTGGTGCGTGATGGGGGGGTTCCTGGTGTTGTGATTCGTCTTTCGCCAAAAAGTTTTGGGCAAGTGAAGCAGGTTTCTCCAAAAGGCTTTTTAGTTGGTGCTGGTGCGGCGGATAAACATTTAGCTGCTGCCGCTTTAGAAGCTGAGATTGCAGGTTTTCATTTTTATCATGGTATTCCTGGAGGTCTTGGAGGAGCTCTCAAAATGAACGCTGGTGCGAATGGTGTTGAAACCGCAGCGCGTGTTGTCGAGGTCTATGCGCTGGATCGTAAAGGGCAACGTCATATCTTGAGTGTGAAAGATATGCATTATTCCTATCGCCATTGTGATGTTCCTAAAGATTTTATTTTTACGGCTGCTTTATTGGAAGGAAAACTCGGCAATAAAGATGATATTCGTGCTGCTATGGATGAAGTTGCCCTCCACAGAGAAACAGTGCAACCTATTCGTGAAAAAACAGGGGGGTCAACTTTCAAAAATCCTGGGAATGGATCTGCGTGGCGCGTGATTGATGAAGCAGGGTGTCGTGGTTTACGGATTGGTGGCGCTCAAATGAGTGAAATGCACTGTAATTTTATGATTAATACAGGGCAAGCAACAGGATATGATCTTGAAGCATTGGGAGAAACAGTGCGTGCACGTGTTTTTGCAAATTCAGCCCACCTTTTACAATGGGAAATAGAGCGTATTGGTCAATTTGAGCGTGGTCGAAGTGTTTCTCCTTTTGATCCATTTCATTGATTTATTGTTCACTAAAAAAGTGAAAATAAAAAATTGAGTCATTTCAAAGAGATAATAAAAAATTTCTATTAAGAATCAATAAATTAACAAAGAATCTCTTGCATCAGGCTTTTGAGTCTGATTCATTATGCAAAATGCTAGGTTATTGATTCGCAAGGATAAACTTTGTTTTTCCTGTATATGGTGCTGATGTATTCTATATAGACTACATATAGTATGCGAAAGAGGGTGATTTATTATGAAAGATAAACATATAGCTGTGTTAATGGGAGGTTTTTCTTCTGAGCGGTCTGTAAGTTTATCTTCAGGGGCGGCTTGTGCTGATGTTCTAGAGGTACAGGGGTATCGCGTGAGCCGCGTGGATGTTGATGCTCGTATTGCTTCTGTTCTTGAACAGTTGCAGCCCGATATTGCCTTCAATGCATTGCATGGTCCATTTGGTGAAGATGGCCGGATTCAGGGGATTCTTGAATATTTAAAAATTCCTTATACTCATTCTGGCGTGATGGCATCTGCTTTGGCAATGGATAAGGGACGTGCAAAAATTATCGTTGCAAATGTTGGGGTTTGTGTTGCTCCTTCTCGTATCATGAGCCGCTTTGCTTTGGGCCGAACGCATCCCATGGAGCCTCCTTATGTAATTAAACCTGTGTGTGAAGGATCAAGTTTTGGTGTTGTCATTGTCCAAGGAAATGAAGCTGTACCGCCGCATAATATTGGGGGAGCTGAGTGGGGATATGCCGATGAGGTGATGATTGAAAAATATATTCCTGGTCGTGAATTGACTTGTGCTGTTTTGGGGAATGAAGTGCTGGATGTGTGTGAAATTCTTCCCGATAAACACTTTCCATTCTACGATTATGACTCAAAATATAAAACGGGTGGTTCTCTTCACATTTGTCCTGCACAACTTTCACTAAATATTTACCAAAGTGTGCAAAGAATGTCTTTAGCAGCCCATCAGGCGATAGGGTGTCGAGGTGTTAGCCGTTCTGATTTTCGTTTTGATGAAAAAACGGGAGAGTTGGTTTGGCTTGAAATTAATACGCAACCCGGTATGACATCGACGTCTCTTCTTCCTGATATTGCAAAAGCGAGCGGCCGTACTTACGGCGATATTGTTCAATGGATGGTGGAGGACGCATCATGTATGCGTTGAATGTTAGTAAAACAAATGTTCCGATGGAGGTGCTTTCAGTGCCGGCTTTGCCACGTCTTTATCGTCGTTTTCTTCGGTTTATGTTTGAGTTTGTTTTTGTTAATATTCACATTCCACGCCATTTTGGCTCTTTTGCTGTTGTATGGTTTTTCTTTGTTACGGCTTTTTATGGACTTTCATCAAGTGGTCAGATGGCTGTGATCGTAAACACGATCATATTGGATAGTAGTTTTGTGGTCACTCATGTTGATATAAGCGGTAATAAGCGCTTGGCAAAGCAGGATATTTTTAAAATTTTAAAACTTGATGTTGCGCCTTCTATATTCACTTTTGATGTTGAAAGAGCGCGTTCTCTTTTGGAAAAACAGGCTTGGGTGCAATCGGCTAATGTTCAGAAAATTTATCCTAATAAAATGCGCATTTCCATCGTGGAGCGTGAACCCTATGCCATTTGGCAACATGATGGCATAATGGATATTGTTGATAATACAGGTCGTGTCATTGTGCCTTTTAAAGGGGAAATTGTTCGGGATTTACCTCTTGTGGTTGGGCAGGGAGCACAAAATGCTGCTAAAGTGTTTATTCAAGCGCTGTCAGTCTATCCGGAAGTATATGATCGTATTCGTGCTTTTGTGCGGGTAGGTGATCGACGTTGGGATCTTGTTTTGAATAATGGAATGCGCGTTATGTTGCCTGAAAATGGTGCTCTTGAAAGGCTTTCTTCTTTTTTTTCGTCCGGTACAATGCAAGATCTTTTATCTCGCGATATTCTCAGTGTTGATTTACGTCTTGCTGATCGAATTACTGTTTCTTTATCGGATGAAACGTTGGAGCGTTATCATGCTACTGTAGCAGAAGAAGAACGTATTTTAAAAGCGCGAAAGGCAGGAAGCCTATGATGCTACTCAGATCACATCATTTGAAGGGGCGTAAAACACGTTTTTTAACGGTACTTGATGTCGGTTCAAGTAAGATTGTTTGTCTTATTGCTTGTTTGCGTCCTTTGAAGCATGCACACTATTTACATGGTCGTACACATTCTACGGAAATTCTAGGCTTTGGAGTGCAGCGTTCACGTGGTATTAAATCCGGTGTTGTCATGGATATGTTTGCAGCAGAACAATCAATAAGATTGGCTGTTGATGCGGCAGAAAAAATGGCGGGTTTGGTGGTGGATTCAGTGATTGTGAATTTTTCCTCAAGTCGATTACAAAGTGCTTTGATTAATGGAAAGGTCTATTTGAATGGTCGTGAAGTCACCAAGCGTGATATGCGTATGGCCTTTTCAGATGTTTCGCGTAAAGCCTTTGATGCTGAACGTCATGTTATGCACTCAGTTCCAGTTTCTTATGTATTGGATGGAGATAAAGGAATTTTTGATCCTATTGGCATGGCAGGGGAAACATTTGGTGTCGACGTGCATGTGGTAACAGCAGAAACAGCCTCTTTGCGTAATTTAGAAACTTGTATTAATCGTGCACATTTGAGTGTTGAAGCAATGGTTGCTACTCCCTTTGCAAGTGGTCTTGCTGTCTTGATGAATGATGAGGCGCATTTAGGGGCTGCGTGTATTGATTTTGGTGGTGGAACAACAACATTTTCAGTGTTTTTTGAAGGAAAATTTATTCATGCGGATGCTCTTGCTGTTGGGGGGCATCATGTCACTCTTGATGTTGCGCGCGGATTTTCTATGTCTTTAACAGAGGCGGAACGTTTAAAAGTTGTTTATGGTTCAGCACTTTTAACAAGTGCTGATGAGCGGCAAATGATTAATGTAGCAGAAATTGGGAGTGAACAGCGTGAAACTCAATATCCTCGCGCGGTTCTTGGGCGTATCATTCGTGCGCGTGTTGAAGAAATTTTAGAAATGGTCCGTGATTGTTTAAATCGTTCTGGTTTTGGTCACATCATTGGTAAACGTGTTATTTTGACGGGGGGAGCAAGCCAGTTAACAGGATTGCCAGAAATGGCACGTACTATATTAGGAAGAAATGTTCGTATCGGGCGGCCTTTAGGTATTTCGAGGCTTCCTTCTCTTGCAAAAGGGGCGGCGTTTACATCTGCTGTTGGGTTGTTAATTTATCCGCAATTGGTGGGTTTTGAAGAAAAAACAATGCAGGCGGCAGGAAATCATTTATCGATGGGCACGCGTGGGTATTTTCAGCGTGTTGGTGAGTGGTTGCGTGAGAGTTTTTAGTTAAGTCTAGTTGGATAAATTTCATCGCTTTGGCTTGCGGTGTCTTATGAGAAGGAAAAGAAAATGACGATTAATCTGCATCGGCCAGATATCGCGGAATTGAAGCCACGCATTACCGTTTTTGGTGTTGGAGGTGGTGGCGGGAATGCCGTGAATAATATGATAAATGCTGGTCTTCAGGGAGTTGACTTTGTTGTTGCAAATACGGATGCACAGGCTTTGGCTATGTCAAAGGCTGAACGTGTTATCCAACTTGGGGCAGCTGTGACAGAAGGTTTGGGTGCTGGGGCTTTGCCGGAAGTTGGACAAGCGGCGGCAGAGGAATGTATTGATGAAATTATTGATCATCTTGCAGACTCTCATATGGTTTTCATTACTGCTGGTATGGGGGGAGGAACTGGAACAGGAGCTGCTCCCGTTGTTGCTCGCGCAGCGCGTGAAAAAGGTATTTTGACTGTTGGTGTTGTGACAAAGCCGTTTCAGTTTGAAGGCGCACGTCGTATGAAAACGGCAGAGGCTGGTATTGAAGAATTACAAAAGTCTGTCGATACATTGATTGTTATACCCAATCAAAATCTTTTCCGTATTGCAAATGATAAGACAACGTTTGCTGATGCTTTTGCTATGGCTGACCAAGTGCTTTATTCTGGTGTTGCTTCCATTACGGATTTGATGATTAAAGAGGGTTTAATTAACCTTGATTTTGCTGATGTTCGTTCTGTTATGCACGAAATGGGGCGAGCCATGATGGGAACGGGTGAGGCATCTGGTGATGGGCGTGCTTTGGCTGCGGCTGAAGCTGCTATTGCAAACCCACTGTTGGATGATACCTCTATGCGTGGGGCGCGTGGTTTACTGATTTCTATTACAGGTGGTCGTGATATGACTCTCTTTGAGGTTGATGAAGCTGCTAATCGTATTCGTGAAGAAGTGGATGCTGATGCGAATGTGATCTTTGGCGCTATTGATGATGAGTCATTGGAAGGTGTTATTCGTGTTTCTGTGGTTGCCACCGGTATTGATCGTGAAGTTAGTGATGTTGTTCAGTCCTCTCATCCTCAGATTCAAAGACCTGCTTCTTCAATACGCAAGAGCGATCCTGGAACGTCACACAGTTCTTTTCATGTTCAGTCATCGCCTCTGCGTTCTGAGTCAATGGTAGAAGTAATCGAATCACTTGAAATAGAGAAGGGTAAATCAACCGGAGAACAGTTCCGTCCCAAAAGTCAAATTTTTGCACAACCTGCAGAAGCAATGACGACACGAAGTGCCACGAATGCTGTTGCGTATGGTTCAAATGCTGTTCAGGAACAGAGATCCAATGTGCCTCGTATGCAAGTAGGCCGTGGTTCTCAACAGGCGATGACGGCTCCTGTGAGTATGGAGGCAACAGCACATGTTCTTGATGAGATGACAGGGGTTGTGAAGCAAAAAGAAAAGCCAGTGCAACCAAAACAAATGCAACAAATGCAAGCGCGCGCTCCAATGCGTATGCCTGAGTTAAAGGATTTTCCTCCTGTTGCTCATGGACAAAGTCAAAGAACATTTGTGACTGATCAAGGTCCTCGTAATCTTTGGCAGCGTTTGAAACAGAGCTTGACACATCGTGAAGAAACTGAGCCAGAAGCGAGGCTGGAGCCTGCTGTTAGATCGTCTCAGCAGAAAGAGTCTCATGTTTACAATAAAAATTCTCAGGCGCTTTCTCAAGATGCTTCTGTGTATGTTCCACGTCGTTCTGGTGAGCTGCACCCTCAGGTACCACAAGATCAACGTACTTTTATAAGTGAAGAAGATCAGTTGGAAATACCAGCATTTTTACGTCGCCAGGCAAATTAATTGATGAAAAGTGAGGCAAAGTAAGAAAATTTATTATTTCTTTAATGATCAGTCAAAAATTATACAGTAAAATATATTGCTGTTTTTTGGATAAAATACTTTGTTTTAAAAAAAACCGCTTATTATAAGCGGTTTTTTTTATTATTTACTATGAATATTTTTTATAATTTTATAAATTTTGTTAAAAGATGTACAAGCAATTTAATAAAATGATTATGATGAATTTAGTACCAAAATATCAGTCTACTCTTAAAAAAGCAGTAACATTTAAGGGGATTGGCGTTCACAGTGGCTGTTTGTCAGTGGTAAAGGTTTGTCCAGCGGATGTTGGGTGTGGTATTGTTTTTAAGCGTTGTGGATTAGACGGAACAGAGAAAATATTTCAAGCTCATGCATCGCAAACAGGAGAAACTGAATTATCAACAGTACTTGGAGATGGAGATGTAAGGGTTGAAACAATTGAACATTTGATGGCAGCAATTGCTGCTTATAATTTGGATAATCTTGTTATTGAAGTGTCACATAATGAGATTCCTATTTTGGATGGTTCAGCGTGGCTATATTGCCAAGCTTTTGAAGATGTTGGTATTGTACAGCAAAATGCGTTGCGTTCTTATTTCATTATAAAAAAGCCGGTGCGAGTTGAAGGAGCTCATGGTGTTGCAGAGCTTTTGCCATTCGATGGACGTCGTTTTGATATAACGATCTCTTTTCCTTCTTCTGCTATTGGTAAGCAACATTTCAGTTTTGATCTTAGCACACGAAGGTTTAGAGATGATTTGTCACGTGCGCGCACTTTTGGTTTTATCAAAGATGTGGAAAAATTAAGGCTTTCTGGAAAGGCTAGAGGCGCTTCTTTGGAAAATTCTCTTGTTATCGACCTTAATGATAAAATTTTAAATCCCGATGGTCCTTATTGGGAGAATGAATGTGTTCGGCACAAGATGCTTGATGCGATTGGTGATACTGCTTTGCTTGGGGCACCTTTTATTGGATTATTTCGTTCTTATTGTAGTGGTCATAGAATTAATGCGCAATTGGTGAAAACTATTTTGGCAGACGAATCACATTACGAAAAAACCTTTTTAGAGAAAGAGTAAAAAAATTGACAAGATTTTTTTATCGTTTATTTGATTTTTAAGGGGATGATTGACCTAAACTGCTAAATTGGTTATGTGGATTTTAAAGTGATATGGTATAAAATCTTTAATAAATTGTTTTTGCTACAAGGTGATATTCTCTGGAGGCCGGAAAAACTATGAAAAAATCTCATGTGTGCATTGGAAATATGACATATAGAAAATCTAACATTGTACGCAAGATATTGGGGGTGGTACTTTTAGGAAGCACCTGTATGTTAGCGGGATGTCTCTTTAAAGAGAAAAATACCCTTGATCCATCTGCTTATGTTTTGAAAATAGAGCCACCAGATGTTCTCTATAATCAGGCGCTTGCTAGCCTTGAAAGTGGGCGGCTTGGGGATGCATCGAAGAAGTTTTTGAAGATTGAAAAACAGTACGCTTATACAGACTGGGGGCGTAAATCTTTGGTCATGGGTGCTTTTACTAATTATCGACTCGGAAAGTATGATGATTCAATTAGTATGGCTCAACGCTATATTACTCTTTATCCAGGGTCGACTGACTCGGCTTATGCGTACTATATTATTGGTCTTTCTTCTTTCCGTCGGATTCCTGATGTTACACGTGATCAACGTGATACGAAACGTGCTATTGCTGCTATGCAGCTTCTTATAGAGCGTTATCCTAATTCTGAGTATGTCAAGGATGCTAAGGATAAAATCCGTTTTGGTCGCGAACAGCTGGCTGGTAAAGAAATGCAGATTGGCCGTTATTATGAAGAGGGGCGGCGTTACCTTGCGGCAAGTAGACGGTTTCGTACCGTGGTTGAAGAGTATTCTGATACAAATCAAATTGAAGAAGCGCTTTTCCGCTTGACTGAGGTTAATCTTGCTCTCGGCTTAACGGCGGAAGCACAGACGGCAGCAGCTATTTTAGGACGTAATTATCCTAAAAGTGAGTGGTATAAATTTTCTTATAATCTCTTGCAGAAGAATAAAATATCGCCACGTGAGCATAAATCTTCTTGGATCTCAAATGCTTTAGGTGGTGATAAGAAGAGGGTACGTTGATTCTCTATGTTGGTACAGCTTTCGATTCATAATATTGTTTTGATCGAAACGCTTGATATTCATTTTACGGCGGGGTTGACGGTTTTAACTGGAGAAACAGGTGCGGGGAAGTCTATTCTCCTTGATGCTTTATCACTTGCTCTAGGGGGGCGGGGTGATGCTTCGCTTGTGCGTCATGGTGCTGACCGCGGGCAGGTCACAGCTGTTTTTGATGTGTCTGTTTCACATCCTGCACGTCAACTTATTCGTGAGAATGGTCTTGATGATGAGGGTGATATTATTTTACGGCGTGTGCAATCAAGTGATGGACGTAGCCGTGTTTTTATCAATGATCAGGTGTCTAGTGTTGCATTGATGCGGAGTGTTGGCCGTTTGCTGGTTGAAATCCATGGACAACATGATGATCGTGCGCTTGTTGATGTTGCTACACATCGCCAATTATTAGATGCCTTTGGTGGTCTTGAAGATGAAGTGGAAAATTTGCGTCAGTGTTATCACTCATGGCGTGAATTTGAGGAGCGTTTGCAACGGCAGCGTCTTAAAGTAGAGAGTGCCGTACGTGAGGTTGATTATCTTCGTGCGTGTGTAGAAGAGCTTGAAAAGCTTGATTTTAAAGTTGGTGAAGAGGAAGCTCTTTCTCTTCGTCGTGCTGATATGCTTAAATTAGAAAAAATAGCGACAGATATTAAAGAAGCGGATGATCTTTTAACGGGTCAAAAATCACCAATCCCAGTACTTTCTAATTTGGTGAGGCGTTTGGAGCGGAAAATTCCTGAGGCGCAAGAACTTATTGTACCAGTGGTGAAATCTATTGATGAGGCATTGCATGCACTTGCAACAGCACAAGAAGGTATTGAGACGGCAATACGAGCATTAGATTTTGAACCTGATGAATTGGAACGGATAGAAGAGCGTCTTTTTTCTCTTCGGGGTTTTGCTCGTAAATATCAAGTTTCTGCGGATGAATTGATTCAGTTACGCGATAAAATGGACGCAGAACTCGCTGATTTTGAAGAGGCTCAGACTATATTGACACGCTTTGAAGATGAGGCAAGACAAGCACAAAAAAAATATGATATGTTAGCACAAGCGTTGTCAATAAAACGTCAAGAGGTTGCAAAGCACTTGTCTGAAAGCGTGATGACTGAGCTACCGGCATTGAAATTAGAGAGGGCTGAATTTATTGTTGAAATGCAAAGTGATATGGAAAAGCGGAGTGCAGAGGGATGTGATCGTGTTGAATATTGGGTGCGAACAAATCCTGGCACACGGGCCGGTCCCATGCTTAGTGTGGCTTCTGGTGGTGAATTATCTCGTTTTTTGCTGGCATTAAAAGTTGTTTTATCTGATCGAGGATCAGCACCGACGCTGATTTTTGATGAAATTGATACAGGCGTTGGGGGGGCTGTTGCAGCGGCTATTGGGCAACGGTTGCAACGCTTATCAGAACATGTCCAAGTTTTCGCTATTACGCATGCTCCACAGGTTGCATCGAAAGCGCATGGTCATTTTCTTATTTCAAAAATTGAGAGTCAGGATAAAGGACGCTTTGTTACTGCGATTCATAAAATGGAAGAGCATGAGCGTGCAGAAGAAATTGCCCGTATGTTGGCTGGAGAACAGATTACTGAAGAAGCGCGTGCAGCGGCTCAAAAGCTTCTAGCATAAAGGTAATTAGTCAGCGATAAAAATACTGGAAAGCTTGTATTTATTGAGATTCACTTGATGAGGATGCGTGTGGAAATCCTTGTGGCAGTGCTTGTAATTTGGAATAGATTTTATGAACAAAGATGCAGATAAAAATCTCACAGCTGTTGAAGCAGAACGTGAATTAGAGTGGTTGGCAAAAGAAATTGCACGTCATGATGTGCTTTATAATCGTGATGATCAGCCTGAAATTTCTGATGCAGAATATGATGCTTTGCGCCGCCGTAATGCAGAAATTGAAGCTCTTTTTCCAGAGCTTATACGTATTGATTCTCCTTCACATAAAATTGGGGCACCAATTTCTGAAAAGTTTGAAAAATCTGTTCATGCACAGCCTATGCTTTCACTTGATAATGCGTTTAGCTCTGAAGATGTTAGTGAATTTGTTAAGCGTATTCGTCGTTTTTTACGGCTTCCAGAAACACAAGTGTTGGAAATAACAGCGGAGCCAAAAATTGATGGTTTATCTTTGTCTTTACGCTACGAAAAGGGGCGGCTTGTGCGTGCGGCAACGCGTGGGGATGGAACTGTCGGTGAAAATGTGACGGCAAATGCCCGAACAATTGCTGATATTCCACAAGTTTTACAAAGTGATTTTCCTGATATCATTGAGGTTCGCGGTGAAGTTTATATGGGGCGGGAAGATTTCCAAGCACTGAATATCAGCCAACAAGAGAAGGGAAAGTTAACTTTTGCCAATCCTCGAAATGCGGCGGCTGGTTCACTCCGTCAGCTTGATTCACGGATAACCGCTAGCAGAAAACTTCAATTTTTTGCTTATGCTTGTGGTGAGGTGAGTGAAATATTGGCAGAAAGTCAAATGGAGATGATGAAAAAGCTAAAAGAATATGGCTTTGTTATCAATCCATTAACAAAAGTCTTTAAGACAGTAAAAGAAATTATTTCGTATTATCACGATATCGAAGAATGCCGTCATTCTTTAAGCTATGATATTGATGGCATTGTTTATAAGGTTAATGATTTGATGCTCCAAAAGCGTTTGGGGTTTGTTTCTCGTTCGCCGCGTTGGGCTATCGCCCATAAATTTCCAGCAGAAAAAGCGATAGCGCTTTTGGAAGATATTGACATTCAAGTTGGTCGCACGGGAGCTTTGACACCTGTTGCACGTCTTACGCCTATTACTGTTGGTGGAGTGGTGGTGACCAATGCTAGTTTGCATAATGAGGATTATATTAAGGGAATTGGTCATAAAGGAGAGCCCATTCGTGAAGGACGTGATATCCGTGTAGGCGATAGCGTGATTGTACAACGTGCTGGTGATGTGATCCCTCAAGTTATTGATGTTATCATTGAAAAACGCCCGAAAGATGCTGCTGTTTTTATTTTTCCTCATTTGTGCCCAGCTTGTGGGAGTCATGCTGTTCGTGAAGTGGGAGAAGCCGTGCGTCGCTGTACAGGGGGGCTTATTTGTCCGGCACAAGCGATTGAACGTATTCGTCATTTTGTTTCACGCAATGCTTTTGATATTGAGGGCTTGGGTAAAAAACAAGTGGAGTTCTTTTTCCATGTTCAAGATGAAGCGCTTTGTATTCATACACCAGCCGATATTTTTACGTTACAACGGCGCCAAGAAAAATCTTTGATACGTTTGGAAAATATGGAAGGTTTTGGTACTGTTTCAGTGCGGAAATTGTATGATGCCATTAATGCGCGCCGAGAAATTCCTTTGAGCCGTTTTTTGTTTGCATTGGGGATTCGTCATGTTGGCGAAGTGAATGCACGCCGCCTTGCACGTGCTTATAAAAATTATACAGCTTTTGAGATCGCGGCTATGGAAGCACTTATGCCATGTGATAAGAAAAATGAAGAAGGAAATGAGGCTTGGATGGAGCTTACCAATATTGAAGGAATTGGACCACAGGTAGGGAGCGCAATTGTTGATTTTTATCAAGAAGCGCATAACCGTGAGATTTTATCTGTTTTGCTTGAAGAAGTAACACCTCTTGATGAAGAGCCTATCATAGCAGATTCTTCACCAATAGCGGAGAAGATCATTGTTTTTACAGGAACTTTGTCGCATATGTCACGCGATGAAGCAAAAGCATTGGCAGAGCGATTAGGGGCTAAAACATCTGGTTCACTTTCTAAAAAAACAGATCTTCTTGTTGCAGGACTTGGAGCGGGCTCCAAATTGGCTAAAGCTGAAGAATTAGGTGTTGAGGTTATCGATGAAGAGGTTTGGCTACAGCTGATTGAGAAACATAATGTTTAAAGGGTGTTTTCCAGAAGATCGTATACTGTTGATATGATTATCTTTCTTACATTTTTTTGGGGGATGAAATCAAAAAGGGGATAATAGGAGCTGTTTTTTGCAAAAATAGAGCGCCATATATTTTGATATTTATTAAGTTATTAAAATAATTAACGTTGAACTTAAATATTAAACTTAAACTATTATGATGAAGAATATACAAGGTTATTATTAGTAAAATTTATAAATTATCATTGTGAAGCAAGGTAAAAATTGTAAATAAATATGCAGAATTTTTGAATTTAAACGGCATAATAAGTTGGTTATAATAAGCGTTTTAGAAATGCGACGCGGAGGATTACAAAATATAATGAAAATTTCTATATAGCAGAATAAGGCTATAACTCATGTGGAAATGGTGGAGGATAGTTGATAAGCATTATCTTTTGCAAGTGTATCCTGTTCTGTTTCAATTTGGGAAGAGCTTTTGTTGTATTTCATAGAAGCATTTTTTGTGTTTGCTGATGGTAAATACACACTTCTCTTTTTAAAAGAGAAGTGTGTGGTGTTTTTGTAAGAATCGTTGAAAGATATTTGTGTTGCTTCATTTAAAGGGGCATTGTTGCTTCTTTTGCCCATTTTTTATCTTCTTCATTTAAGTAAGGTGCATTCATCTGATAAACGCGCGCATGGTAATCATTGAGCCATTGCCGTTCTTCTTGTGTCAAAAGCTCTGGAAGGATTAACCGTCGATCAATGGGGCAATGTGTGAGTGTCTCAAACGAGAGCATTTCTATATCTCCACCATCAATTTTTTGTGCTGGCTTTACTATCATCAAATTTTCAAGACGGATACCAAAAGCACCTTCGCGATAATATCCTGGTTCGTTTGAAAGAATCATACCGGAGATGAGTTCTTGGCATCCTTTGCGGGAAATATTTTGTGGTCCTTCATGAACAGAAAGATAAGACCCAACACCATGACCGGTGCCATGAGCATAATCAAAACCAGCTTTCCACAATGCAATGCGTGCTAGAATATCAATGTCTTGTCCACGGGTTCTTTTGGGAAAGCAAGCAGTTGAAAGAGTAATCATGCCCTTGAGAACAAGAGTGAAACAGCGTTTTTCTTCTTCTCCAATATTCCCAATTGCTACTGTACGTGTGACATCTGTCGTTCCATCACGATATTGGCCACCTGAATCAACAAGATAAAGTTCACCAGCATTGAGTTGTTTATTTGTTTGTGTTGTTACACGATAATGAATAATGGCGCCATTTTCTCCTGCTGCTGAAATTGTATCAAAAGAAAGATCTTTAAGTTTTTCTCCCATTTCGTTTGCTGTATTTATGCGAAATTCTTCTAATTTTTGAGCAGCAGAAATTTCACTTATTGACCCTGGTATTTGTTTATCTAACCAAGAAAAAAAACGGGTTAGGGCAACACCATCGCGTAGATGCGCTTTGCGTGCGCCATTGAGTTCTGTGTCATTTTTAATGGCACGTGGTAGAGCAGCAGGATCGGTAAGTGTGATAAAAGAGCTATTTTTTTCTTCAATAACAGTTCGTAATTTTTCGCATGTTAGCTGTGGATCTAAGGCAAACACGGTCCCTTTTTGAACATACTCTTTGATCTTGGGAATAAGCTGTTCTGGTTCATATAATTTTGCATAACGTTCCAGATATTGTTTCTGTTCTACACCAAGTTTTTTGCTGTCAATGAATAAGGCTGGTGTTTCGTTAAGTGGAATGAGAGCAAAACACAGGGAAAAAGGCGTGTTGGAAACATCATTGCCCCGTATATTGAATGTCCATGCAATGGAAGAGGGGTCTGTAAAAATAAAAGCATTTGCATGAGTTTGCTGTATATCTTTGTAAATCAAAGCGAGTTTTTCATCTGTATCGCACCCAGCATATTTGAGAGGGTGAATTGATAAGGCAGATTGTGGTAACTTTGGTTGATTATGCCAGAGCAAATCAATGGGATTATGTTGAACTTCTACAAGTTTTCCACCTGCTTTCATTTCTAATGCGTTTCTCAATGCATCGGTGGCAGCAATCGTGTGGAGCCATGGATCAAAGCCAATAGAAAGTTTTTGACCATTTTTTTCAAGCCATTGTGAGGGAGGACAAGTTATGAGATCTTCATAATTAAAAATATTAGGATCAGTTTGTTGGCGAACTTGGAGCTTATATCGCCCATCTGTAAATATGATGGCTTTGTTTTTTAAAATCAGTGCAATCCCAGCTGATCCAGTAAAGCCGGTTAACCAGCTAAGGCGTTGAGCATGAGGGGGGACATATTCTCCTTGATGCTCATCGCACCGCGGAACAAGAAAACCATCGAGTCCAAGGTGATCGAGTTCTTTACGAAGGCAAGAAATGCGTTCTGCTGTATAAGCAGGATTTGTTGTCGCCTCAAAAGATTGATACATAACGACGTCCTTTTCTTTTATTTTATTTCAGATGTATCGTAACCCATCCTTGCCGGTGGTATGTTTCGATATGCTTCATTCCTTGTTTTATATAAGTCTCCAAAACATGGGCATGTTGTTCTTCAAGAATTCCAGAGAGTATAAGTGATCCCCCTTTTTGAAGTGCCTTTACCACTTCTTGCGCAAGTTCAATAAGCGGATTAGCAAGGATATTGGCAACGATGAGATCAAAAGGGGTTCGTGATGCAATTGCATCATGGGCAAAATCTGTTGCTGTAATAGCTGTAATATATTCCTTGACACCATTGAATTCGATATTGTGTTGTGCAACTTGAACAGCAATTGGGTCAATATCGGATGCAAGCACAGGAATTGGTTTGAGCATTGCTATGCCAATGGCTAGTACACCGCTCCCAGTACCAAGATCAAGGGCATTTTTGGGATTTTCGTGTTTCATGACTTTGGCAATCATTTCTAAACAACCGGCTGTTGTTCCATGATGTCCAGTGCCAAAAGCTTGATTAGCTTCAATTTCAATAGGGAGAACATTTGCTGGAATGGCGTTTCGGTTGTGACTTCCATGAAGAAAAAAAGGACCAGCTTGCACAGGTTTTAGTCCTTCTAGGCTTTTTTGTACCCAATCAATGTTGGGTAAAACTTCCATATTAATTTTATCAAAATCTATAAAAAGGATTTGAGCAAAACGTTTCAATGCGTTCTCTTGATTGTCTTGATCGACATATAGAGAAAGCTCATATACAGCATTTTGTTCATCTATCTCTGTGAGAGCAAGAGGATACCCTTCTTCGTCAAAGGCTGTTTCTATAAGGGTATAGAACCGTTCTGCTTCATTTTTAGAAGCAGTATAATAGAGGCGAATTTGTTGCGACATGCTGTTCTTTCTTTTGATCGGTTTTTTTAGTTTAAGATGAGTTTTTTTAACCGTTCAATGGCGATTTCATCTTTTAATTCGCTATCGCTTTCTTTCGTGTCATAACGGATAACGCCAGCTAATTTTCCACCTTTTTTGAGTAAAAAAATTGCTGCTGTATGGTTATATGTATAGTTTCCATCTGTTTCAGGGACTTTTTCAGCAACGATGTTGAAAGAATTGACCATTTTATGAACTTTTTCAGGATCTCCGCTGATGCCAACAATTTTATTGTTAAAATTACTGAGATAATCATGGAGTACTTTTGGTGTGTCTCGTTCAGGATCAACAGTCACAAACCATATACCTAATTTATCAGCTTCAGGCCCAAGGGCTGTAAGCCATCGATCAAGATTCATCAGTGTGGTAGGGCAGCTTTCAGGACACATAGTGAAGCCGAAAAAAATTATTGAAGGCTTGCTTCGAACATCAGCCTCAGTAATATTTTTTCCATTAGAATCAGTGAGAGTAAAGTTATCACCTAAAGGCTTATTTGTCAGCGTATCATAAATAAAAACACCTGCAAGAAATATGATTGTCAGCCCCAAGATGCGTATTACATTTTTCATAGTTTGACTCTCTTAAATAGATCGAGAAATTGTAACATCGGCAGGTTTGTTTTGCAATGTGTGTTTCATGGTTGATTTTATTGGCTTGATTGGTATGTCTTTCCATATCTATGATGAAACATTGGTGAAAGATGCATGAATATTGAGAACGATCTTCGGTTTCATGAAAGTGAGCCTCGTATCCATACGACGGCACGGCTGCATGGTTGTAAATTAGGGCGCTATGTGGAAATTAATGAGCGGGTGATTTTACGGGATGTAACCGTTGGAGATTTTTCTTATTTAGAACGTAATAGTGAGGCTATTTATAGCGATATTGGGCGTTTTTGTTCTATTGCATCTCATGTACGGATGAATGCGTTGGAGCATCCTATGGAGCGCGTTTCAACGCATAAAATAACCTATCGTCCAAACGAATATTTTCGTTATATGGCATTAGATAGTGGTTTTCGTGAAAGGCGTTGTGCAAAACGTGTTATTATTGGGCATGATGTGTGGATTGGATATGGTGCGGTTATTATGCCTGGGGTGACAATTGGTCATGGCGCTATCATTGGCGCGAACGCTGTTATAACGAAAGATGTTTTGCCTTATACGATTGTCGTTGGGGTGCCTGCTAAACGGTTGCGGATGCGTTTTCCCAATAATGTGATAGAATGCCTTTTAGATATGGCTTGGTGGGATTGGCCGCTTGATAAAATTCACAACGCATTGCCTGATATGCAAAATTTGCCTATTGAAGCCTTTGTTCGTAAATGGAAATGACATTCAGAATAAAATAAAGTGGTTTCTTGAAAAAACTGATCGTGGTTTACTTGTAATTAAGCTTTGTTTACAAAATTGTCTAGTACACGCTTTTCTCCGGCTTTTTCGAACATTATTGTCAATTTATGATCGTCTATTGCTGTAATATGACCATAACCAAATTTTATGTGAAAAATCCGATCATTGACAGAAAAATCTGATGGTGCATGAGAGATTGATTGAGAGATAACGTTCCCTTCAATATTCTTGTTTTTTTGTGCACGCTTTTGTCTTGCTGTTGCATAGTCAGTATAAAAGGAATCGTGATGTTGAAAGGAAGATTTTCCATAACCACCATAGGATGTTTCCATTTCTACAACTTCTATATGTTCTGCTGGTAATTCATCTAGAAAACGGGAGGGAAGAGCAGGTTGCCAAAGTCCATGAATTCTTCGATTAGATACAAACCATATATGCAAATGTTTTTTTGCTCTTGTTAGACCTACGTAAGCAAGGCGCCGTTCTTCTTCTAATCCTGAACGTCCACCTTCATCTAATGAGCGTTGGTGGGGAAAGAGTCCTTCTTCCCAACCTGGAAGGAAAACTGTTTCAAATTCAAGTCCTTTGGCTGAATGAAGTGTCATGATGTTGACTGCATCCATATTTTCATTATTTTCCGTTTCCATAACGAGTGCAACATGTTCCAAAAAACTTTGAAGATTTTCAAATTGTTCCATGGAACGAATCATTTCTTTAAGATTTTCTAGTCTTGTAGGAGCCTCTGGTGAGCGATCTTCTAACCACATGGTTGTATAACCAGAATCATCAAGGACGATCTCGGCAAGTTCTCTATGAGGAGTGTCTTGAAGCATATTTTGCCAGCGGCGGAATCTTTCAATGAGGCTTCGTAACGCACTGCGTGCCTTAGGCTTTAATTCATCTGTTTCAATGATGTCTGCGGCAGCAGAAAAGAGAGGAACAGCACGTGCACGTGCACTCTCATAAAGAATGCGCAGGGTTGCATCTCCTATGCCGCGTTTTGGTGTATTAATAACACGCTCAAAAGCTAAATCATCAGTAGGTTGGACAACAACGCGTAAATAAGCCATGGCATCACGTATTTCCATTCGCTCATAAAAACGAGGACCACCAATGACGCGATAATTAAGGCCAAGTGTTACAAAGCGATCTTCAAATTCACGCATTTGAAATGATGCGCGTACCAATATAGCCATATGATTTAATGCATGACCGGTTTGTTGTGCGCGTTCGATTTCTTCTCCGATTGCTCGTGCTTCTTCTGCCGAATCCCATGCTGAATGAATTTTTACCTTTTCTTCCTCACTCTTTATTTGAGCAGAAAAAAGGACTTTTCCCAGTCTTTCTTCATTATGAGCAATGAGATGGGAGGCGGTTTTGAGAATATGGGATGTTGAGCGATAATTGCGTTCTAGACGAATAATTTTAGCAGAAGGAAAATCTTTTTCAAAACGTAATATGTTTTCGACTTTTGCACCACGCCATCCATAAATGGATTGATCATCATCGCCAACACAACAAAGATTAACATGTTGACCTTGAGGATGTTGGGCCAAAAGGCGAAGCCAAAGATATTGTGCTGTATTTGTATCTTGATATTCATCGACAAGAATATAACGAAATTGAGAATGATATTCGCGAAGAATATCTGGATTATGTTGGAAGATAGAGATAGAATGAAGTAGAAGGTCACCAAAATCACAAGCATTAAGATCTTTTAATCGATTTTGATAACTGTGATAAAGTTCACGTCCCATGCCGTTACCAAAGGAATGAGCATCACTTTTTGATATATGTTGTGGTGAAAGTCCTTGATTTTTCCAAGAATCAATCATCATGGCAAGGTTTCGTGCGGGCCAACGCTTATCGTCTAATCCTTCAGCTTGAATAAGCTGTTTTAAAAGTCGAAGAACATCATCGCTATCGAGAATTGTAAAGTTTCTTTTTAAATCAACAAGCTCTGCGTGACGGCGTAAAATTTTAGCGCCAGTGGAATGAAAGGTTCCAAGCCAAGGCATACCTTCAACAACTTCTCCAATAAGTTCACCAATACGTATTTTCATTTCACGTGCTGCTTTGTTGGTGAAAGTGACAGCAAGTATTTGCTGAGGAGAGGCAAGTCCAGAGCGTAAAATGTGAGAAATACGGGTTGTTAAAACGCGCGTTTTTCCTGTACCAGCACCTGCAAGAACTAAAAGAGGTCCCTCAGTATTCATAACAGCTTGTTGCTGTTCTGGATTGAGTTGTTCTAAATAATCTGTGTTATATGATTTTTGTTCTTTTAGAGTATGGGAGAAAAAACCAGAGCTCTTCTTATCATGGTCTGGAGGGGAATCTTCTTCAAAGAAAGGTATGTTGTGATCAGAAAAATTACTCATTATCTCTCTTTTGTAGTCTTTTTTTTATTGAAGTTCTAGATTAAAAAAACTTCTCTTAAAAAGTCACAACAGTTTCAGTTAAACAAACAGAAAGAGAACGTAAAAAAAATAAGCACAAACATTAAAGGCGCTGGGTGAGAACGCTTTGAAGGGCATAAATGCGTAACGAAGCCGAAAGATTTACTTGTTGTGGTCTTTTGCTATCAATATCGGTGATAATAAAGGCTAAAGATTGTCCTTTTTTGCGGGCTATATCTTTTAGAATATCTAAAAATGGTGGTTCTAAAGAGACGCTTGTTGCGTGTCCATCAACGCGAACAGATATCTTTCGTGGAATGACTTTTGACCAATCGATAGAATTATTTTCGTGCATTTTTCCACCTTTATTCGTCGTTTCGTAAACGATTTTGATCAAGAAATTTTTGCGTTTTTAAAGATTTTTGTTGCTCAAAATTTTTTTCAGTTTTTGTTCGTCCAAAACGATAACGATTTTGCTCAGCACGAAGAGATTTTTCTGTACGTTTTTTTTGTTTTCGAAATTGGCGAAGATTAATCAATTCAGTCATGAGAAAAATTATTTTTTCCGAAAGGAATCTAAAGAGACAACATCAGCACTTTGACTTTGTTTTGCATCGTTATTTGAAGGTTCTTTGTTTGTACTGAGATTTTGTTCTTTTGTAAGCGTATTTTCTATTTTTTGTTTGTTTGATAAGGTAATGGGCGTAGTTGAGGTATTTTCTGAATTTTCACTTTCTCCAGAGGTCAGATTTGAGGGCAGATCAAATGCTGCTTCAAATGCTGCTACAGGATCATAAAAGACCTGAATGGAAGTAAAAGGAATCACGAGCTTTTCGGTTATTTCCCTGAAAGAGAGGGTTACTTCGAAAGCTGTTTCTGAAACACTGAGATCTCTAAATTGATGTTGTAAGACGATTGTCATTTGCTCGGGATAGCGATTTTTTAGCCGAGGAGAAATTTTAACGCCTGGGGCATTTGTCAAAAAAGTTATAAAAAAATGATGATTTCCCGGAAGACCTGCTTTGGCAACTTCCGATAAAACTTTACGGATAACTCCACGAAGCGCATCCTGAACGAGAATATCGTAACGGATTTGATCTTTAACCATCGAAGTTTATTCCTTTTATTTCACGTAGCAGAATGGGGCGTATTGATATTGTGTGACAGAATATATTTTAAATTAGCAGTATTTTTTCTACGATGCACCTCAATAAATCGAATAAATACGAAACTCTATGGTAAATAATGTCTGATAACGTCTGAAAGATCAATCAACAACATTTAAAAAAGTGAAGGCTTCTGTTGCCAGGTGCCTCCGAACCCCGCTTAAACCTGCGACGGTTTAAGGCTCAAATTGAAACATTCACACCACCTTAAGCGGCGAGACGTGCTTCCGCATAGTTGTCATTTGCAACTACTCATTTAGCCCGATAACGGTGGTACAATGCCGAGTAAAAGAGCGATCTTTACACCCTTGTCGATCCTATTTCGCCCCCACCAAAATATAACTTTGGTTTCTTATATTTTGGTGGAGGCGCCGGGTACCGCCCCCGGGTCCAATAGGTTTATTTCACCGTCCATTTATTACCATAGCTGGTAAACCAGCCCTCTAAATATAGATGAAGAACAGTCTTAGGAAAAGGGGGGGGTTGTTAATATTTTTAATCCTCTAATTATTTATGGAGCTATATGATGCGGCTGTAAAGTATAGTCCGCTCATTTTTGGAGAGGAGATGATGCAAAATGACAAATAATTTAGCAGATATTAAACTATATGATTCAAATCCCGATGAAGCAGCAGTAGAACGACTTAGCCGTCGTTTAGCTTTAGTGATGAAAAAGCAGGATGCAGCGCTTGTTGCTACATCGGATCCAAAAGAGTTAGAACGTGTTGAAAAATGGGTTCAAGATGTTTTAGAAGCCGATGAAAAGAGTGCTAAAATGGCTGTTTCAAAAGTGGCTGAGATGATGTCTGGAGAGCGTAGAAAAAGTCGACTGACTTTTTATTATCTAGTTGCTAAGCACCTTAATGCACTTCATAAAATTTAAACAATATTAAATTTGTGATAATGATAAAAAAAGCCCAATTTCTTGGGCTTTTTCGTTGATAAAAAGGGTTAATGTTTTTCATCCTCTTGGAGGTAGCCTCCTTTACGCATACTCGGGACAAAGAGAAGAGCAATGAATGCCATGATCATCACGACGGTTATATAAAAATAAAAGAGTGATTCATGACCGTACTTTTTTAATCCAAGCGCAACGTATTCAGCAGAACCACCAAATAAGGCGTTGCCAATGGCATGAGAGATGCTAACGCCTAATGCGCGTATTGAAGAGGGAAACATTGCTGATTTGACGACACCAGAGATGGATGTATACATGCTCATAATGAAGAGCAAGCCAATAATGACGGAAAAGGCAACCCATATACTATGCGTATTACCGATTATCCAGAGTCCAGGAAATGTAAAGATGACAGAGAGTATACTCCAAATGATAAGTAAAGTTTTTGTTCCAATTTTATCGGCTATGATACCAGCTATGGGTTGGAATAGGATGAAAATAAATAGTACAGCTGTCATAATCGTTGTTGCGGTATGTTTATCAAAGCCGGTGGTTGTGATTAGATATTTTTGCATATAAGTCGTAAAGGTGTAAAATGTGAGTGATCCTCCTGATGCAAAGCATGCAATTACGACAACGGCTTTTGTATGCTTGGTGAGAAGTTCCTTAAGACTGCCAGAGTGTTTGTGAGAGCGGCTTTCTTTCGTGGTTGTTTCGTGGAGAGAACGACGCAGATAAATCGCAATCACTGCCCCGAAACCACCAATCACAAAAGGAATGCGCCATCCCCATGCTTTTAACTGATCTTCAGAGAGATAAGATGCTAGAATAAATATAATGAAGCTGGCAAGAAGTTGACCTGTAATAAGGGTGGCTGATTGGAAAGAAGCAAAAAGCCCACGATGTTTTTTGAGAGCAACTTCGCTCATATAAGTGGCTGCTGTACCATATTCACCACCCGCTGAAAGTCCTTGCATCATCCGAGCTAAAAGTAAAAGGATTGCTGATGTTATTCCTAAGGTTTCATAGGTGGGAAGTATGGCGATGAAAAAAGAGCCACCACACATCATAAAAATGGATATAAGCATCGAGCGTTTACGTCCATAACGATCGGCGACAAATCCTAAAAACCAAGCTCCAATAGGGCGCATAAGAAAGCCAATAAAAAACACACCCGCGGTTTTTAACAGTGGCGTAATCGTATCACCATCGGAGGGAAAGAATTGTGATGCAAAATAAATTGATGCAAATGAGTAAACGTAAAAATCATACCATTCTACGAGATTTCCTGATGCGCTTGCTATAATAGCAAAAACACGTTTTCTTGCATCCTGTGATGCTGAAGTTGTTTCATTTTTCATGAATTGTTCCCCTTTTGGATTTATATTTTATATTTTCTAAACATAATTGTTTATGATTTCCAGAAAAATTCAATTGTATTATAATAATTTCTTAGGGAAACTCTTTAAGATGATTTATTAGAGTTATGTTGTCATTCGTTTTAAGATTTTTACTTGTGTTATAGAATAAAAAGTTATCACGTTGCATTTAAAGGGAGAGAACATTGAAAAGTAGATCAAGATACCTTTAAACTTTATGAGAAGAATGCAATTATTGGCATACCGGAAGATTATAGAAGAGATGATCTTTATGAGCAGAAAGCCCAAAAACTGAAGACATTTCATAAAGCTTAAATAATGTAAAGGGGATTTTTGTGTCCTTGCTTATCTTGTTGTATCACCACACATCATTATTTAGGAGGGGGAGGTAAGGCTCAGATAAGGTTTTCCGTATGAGGTATTTTTCAGATATCATGATAAATATTTAGGGTAGGGCTTGCCTATAGAATCTTATCAAGTAAATTACATAAAGAGGGCAGTAACTATAGACAATTTAAGAGAAACTGAGTTGTTTGTAAGACGAATGCGGGGCAGAATTTTCGTTCTTTGTTAGGATGGAGAGGAGATAAAAAAAAGCCCAATTTCTTGGGCTTTTTTTTTATCCAGAAAATAAGTTTAATGAAGTCTATCGTCTTTATCGAGATATCCTCCTTTATCTATATCGGGCATAAGAAGAATAGAGATGAGTGCAATGACCATCATACCAACTATGTAAAAAAAGAAAACAGATTCGTATCCCATATTTTTTAATCCAAGCGCTACATATTCGGCAGAACCGCCAAAGAGTGCGTTGCCAATGGCAAAAGCAAATCCAACACCAATTGCTCGGATTGAAGCAGGGAACAATTCTGCTTTTATGATACCAGCAATGGACGTATAAAAACTCATAATACAGAGTATTCCAATAATGATTAAGAGTGCTGTCCATGGATTATGGGCATTACCGATCATTTTAAGTACAGGGATAGTGCAGATAATGGATAATAGCCCCCAACTAATGAGTGAAGCTCTTGCTCCAATTTTATCGGCTAGGGAACCAAAAAGGGGTTGGAGTAGCACAAAAATAAAGAGGGCGGCAGTCATTATCGTTGTTGCGGTTTGTTTATCAAAGCCGGTGGTTGTGATCAGATATTTTTGCATATAAGTAGTGTATGTATAAAATGTGAGTGATCCACCAGCTGTAAAGCCAACAACCAAAAAGAAAGCTTTTTTATGATTGCGAAAAAGTTCTCGAAGACTACCAGCATGTTTTTCAGAGCGGCTTTTGTGGGTTGTTGTTTCATGGAGCAAACTACGCAGATAAATTGCAACGATTGCTCCAAAGCCACCAATCACAAAAGGAATACGCCATCCCCACGCTTTTAACTGATCTTCAGTAAGGTAAAGGGCTAAAATAAATATTATAAAACTTGCGAGAAGTTGACCTGAGATCGTTGTTGCATATTGAAAAGAAGCAAAGAGCCCGCGACGATTTTTGGGTGCAACTTCGCTCATATAAGTTGCTGCTGTACCATATTCACCTCCAACGGAAAGTCCTTGAAACATACGGACAAAAAGGAGAAGGAATGCTGCTGTTATTCCCAAGGTTTTATAAGTGGGAAGTATGGCAATGAGAAAAGAGCCACCACACATCATAAAAACAGAAATAAGCATTGAGCGTTTACGTCCATAACGATCCGCAATGAATCCAAAGAGCCATGCTCCAATTGGACGCATAAGAAAGCCAATAAAAAAGATTCCTGCCGTTTTTAACAGTTGTGTAACGATATCTTCATCTTCAGGAAAAAATTGTGAGGCAAAATAAACCGATGCAAAGGAGTAAGCATAGAAGTCGTACCATTCTACCAGATTTCCTGATGCGCTGGACATGATAGCAAAAATACGTTTCCTTGTATCATGTGGGTCTAAAGTTGTTTGATTATTCATGAAGTATTCCCCTTTTAGATTTATAACTTTTCTTCTTTTTAAAGCTATTTACGATGTGCATTATAAAAACGCCATTGTACCATGATAATTTTTCAGGGAAACATAAAGATTTTTTCTAGAGCTATCAGTGCTGTTTTGGGCTTATGGTATTGTTATATTGCGTAAATCATGCGCTTTTTACTATCCTTAAGGAAATATTATTTTTTGTTTGATGGTGAATTATTTGCATATGCAGAGTGCTTATGAAGATATGATACTCTTTAGTTTATATGCTTGATGTTGTTTCGTAAAATGATGTTATTGACTATTGCATGCGAGGTTGGTGTATCAGTTAAAATACTTTTTAGGAATGATCTTAAGTGTTAAGGGGGAGTACAATATTAAGAGTTCCTCAATAGTATAATGATAGCGGCTTGCACTTTTATTAAGTGTAAAGAGAGTGATGCCCATGTTTATACTTTACGGGGCTTTTACGTTATGTCATTCACGGGTGCCGTTGTGAAATGGAGTTGGGTGCATTGAGAAATGTTTCTCAAAAAAGTGTGCGAATTCATAATATAATGGTATTTTCTATTTTTCATGAAAGGATTTGTTTTGCATGAGGGGGTACTATTAAGAACGTATTAAATAAAATCATGAGTGTAATCTTTATTATTGATAAAATTTCTTGAAAGATAATCACTTTTCTTCAACGTTGAGTGGGAATGGGAATATTAAAATAAATCAAACGTTTTTTATCTTCAGTGAATTAAATGCAGCAAAAGAAGTATTTATTACATAATAATATGAAGCTATTTGTTTTTATAAGCGGCGTGTGCAGGAAGGAACATTGCTTCTTTAAAGTGTTTGAAGGGATAAAAAACTGTGAGCTTTAAACTTCTATCGGAAAGAATATAAAAAAGCCCAGAATACTGGGCTTTGCTTTTTTTGTTGAAACCCTTGTTTGTTAACATTAAAGGTTAATGAATATCGTCTCCTTGTAAATACCCTTTTTTGCGAGCATCTGGCATTAAGAGAACAGCAATGAAGGCAATAATCATCATGCCGGTTATATAAAAATAGAAGACAGATTCATATCCAAGATCTTTTAATCCAAGCGCGACATATTCAGCAGAACCGCCAAACAGTGCGTTGGCAATAGCATAAGAGAGCCCAACTCCTATCGCTCGTACTGAAGCGGGAAACATTTCTGATTTTACAATGCCAGAGATAGATGTATAAAAGCTCATAATGCAGAGCATTCCAGTAATGACTGATAAAGCAATCCATGTACTATCAGTATTACCAATCATATTAAGTCCAGGAATGGTAAAGATAATAGATAAGACACTCCAAATAAGGAGAGAAGTTCTTGTTCCAATTTTATCTGCGAGAGAACCAAAGAGGGGTTGGAGTAACATGAAAACAAAGAGTGCAGCAGTCATTATAGTTGTGGCTGTATGTTTATCAAAGCCGGTGGTTGTGATCAGATATTTCTGCATGTAAGTCGTATAGGTGTAAAATGTGAGCGATCCTCCAGCGGTAAAGCCGATAACTAGAAAAAAAGCTTTTCGGTGGTTGCTCAGAAGTCCCCTAATACTACCAGCTTGTGCACTAGAACGACTTTCTTTGGTCGTTGTCTCATGGAGTGTGCGGCGTAGATAAATCGCAACAATTGCGCCGCATCCACCAATGGCAAATGGAATACGCCAGCCCCACGCTTTTAGCTGATCTTCGGTGAGATAAAGCGCTAAAATGAATATAACGAGACTGGCTAGAAGTTGACCACCAATCAGTGTGGTATATTGGAAAGAGCTAAAAAATCCGCGGCGATTTTTGAGGGCGATTTCGCTCATATAAGTTGCTGTTGTACCATATTCACCACCGACAGAAAGCCCCTGAAGCATTCTGAGTAAAAGTAAAAGAATTCCTGCTGCCACTCCAATGGTTTCATAGGTAGGAAGTAGGGCGATTAAGAACGAACCACCACACATCATAAAAACAGAGATAAGCATTGAGCGTTTGCGTCCGTAACGATCGGCAATGAAGCCAAAAAGCCATCCGCCGATTGGGCGCATAAGAAAACCAATAGCAAAGACACCAGCCGCTTTTAAAAGTTGCGTAACGACATTGCCATCTGAGGGAAAGAATTGTGATGCAAAATAAATAGATGTAAAGGAATAAACATAAAAGTCATACCATTCTACTAGATTACCTGATGCACTGGACACGATAGCCCAGATACGTTTTCTTGTATCATGTGGTTTTAAAGCTTCTTGTTTTTCCATAGTCGATCCCTTTATTTGATGTTTATCCATCTTTGTTCATTTATGTCATTTTTTTAGAAGCTGTCTATAGTATTTTATCTTTTGCATCAAAAATTTAGTCAGATCATGATAATTTCTTGTGTAAGATGTTTTTGGAAAAAGATTTGAATTATGTTTGTACGGATTTTACAGTTTTTATTTTCTATAATGAGAAGAATCGGACATAATAGCCCTATGAAGTCATATCTTGCTCTTTTATCTCATGTTTTAAATCAGGGTATTGATCGGACAGATCGAACGGGTGTTGGCACGCGATCTATCTTTGGGTATCAGATGCGCTTTGATTTACAAGCAGGATTTCCGTTGTTGACAACAAAGAAGCTACACTTACGTTCAATTATTTATGAGCTTTTGTGGTTTCTTAAAGGCGATACAAATATCGCTTGGTTGAAAGAGCATGGTGTGTCGATTTGGGACGAATGGGCTGATGAAAAGGGAAATCTTGGTCCTGTTTATGGTTATCAGTGGCGTTCTTGGCCTGCTCCTGATGGACGCCATATTGATCAAATTAACAATCTTTTAACGATGATTAAGGAAACGCCAGATTCTCGTCGCTTGATTGTATCAGCTTGGAATCCTGCATTAATAGAGGAAATGGCGTTACCTCCGTGTCATTGTCTTTTTCAATTTTACATTGCGGAGGGTAAATTATCTTGTCAACTTTATCAGCGTTCGGCGGATATTTTCTTAGGTATTCCATTCAATATTGCATCCTACGCATTGCTAACGATGATGATTGCGCAAGTAAGCGGTCTTAAAGTAGGCGATTTTATTCATACTCTGGGAGATGCTCATCTTTATTCTAATCATTTTGAACAGGCAAAATATCAATTGTCTCGTATACCAAATGCTTTGCCATGTATGCGCATAAATCCAGCGGTAACAGATCTTTTTTCTTTTCAATTTGAGGATTTTGAGTTGCTTAATTATGAAGCACAACCTCATATTAAAGCGCCGGTAGCAATATGACGATTTCCATTTGTTTAATTGCTGCTGTTGCAGAAAATGGTGTTATCGGTCGTGAAGGTGCAATGCCGTGGCATTTATCGACGGATTTGCAACGCTTTAAAGCTTTGACGTTGCGTAAGCCCATTATTATGGGAAGAAAAACTTGGGATTCTATTGGGAGACCTTTATCAGGGCGTACAAATATCGTCATTACGCGTGATTGTACCTTTTGTGCTGAGGGGGCTGTTGTTGCTCACTCTTTATCGCAAGCTTGTTCTCTTGCAACAAGCGTTGCTTCTCAAAATGATGTAGAGGAAATTTTTATTATTGGTGGTGGTGCAATTTTTCAACAAGGGTTGCATATGGCTGATAAAATATTTCTTACAGAAGTTTTAGCTTCTATAGAAGGTGATAGTTTTTTTCCTGTTTTTGATAAAGAAAAGTGGACTATTGTGCAAACACAAGATATTCCAAAAGGGGATAAAGATAGTCATCCGACACGTTTTGTTGTTTATGAGCGGAAATAATTTTTTGTAATATGAAGTGGAAGGGGTTATCAGTTGTATTATAATGAGGTAAGAGACACCCTATAAGATCAAGCAAATGGTTGGTGTTCGAGTAGTGGTAATCAGTTAAAGAGGTGATAATGCCCTGGACAAATCAAAATGGTGGTGGCCCGTGGAGTGGCGATAAAAACAGTGGTGACAAAAAAACACCAGCTAAGAATCTCTTTGGTTCTGGTGGCGGTAATGGTGGCGAAAATGGTCCTAATCTTAATGATATTTTGCGCAAAGGGCAGGATCAGTTTAAACAATTCGGGAGAAGCAGTTTTTCTGTTTTATTCCTTCTGCTTATTGTGTTTTTTTGGCTATACCAGTCAATTTATATTGTTCAGCAAAATGAACAAGCGGTAGAGTTGCGCTTTGGCATCCCTAAAGAAGGCATTATTGGTGATGGGTTGCATTTTCATTTTTGGCCAATTGAGACCTATATGAAAGTACCTTTAACGGAAAAAACAATTGCGATTGGTGGGAAGCCTGGTCAGGCGCAACAAAGTGATGGCTTAATGCTTTCAAGTGATCAGAATATCGTTAATGTTAATTTTTCCGTTTACTATCGGATTTCATACCCTAGTCAGTTTTTATTCAATGTGAATGATCAAGAGGGAACAGTCCGCCAAGTTGCTGAGAGTGCAATGCGTGAGGTCATTGGTTCGCGGCCGGTTGATGATGTTTTACGTGACAAGAAAGAAGAAGTTGCTAATGACGTCAGAAAGATTATTCAGTTGACTGTAGATAAATATCAACTTGGTGTTGAAATAAGTCGTGTGTCTATCAGTGAAGCTGCTCCTCCGACAAAGGTTGCTGCTGCGTTTAATTCTGTTCAGCAGGCGGAGCAGGAACGTGGAAGAATGATTGAAGAGGGGAATCGTGTGCGTTTTACGAAAATTGGTTTAGCAAATGGTGAAGCTTCACGCACACGGGAAATCGCAAAAGGTGAAAAGGCACAAATGGTTGAAGAGGCAACAGGGCGTGCTGAACGTTTTCAGGCGATAGCTCGTGAGGCTGCGATTTCACCAGAAGCTGCTCGCTATCGTCTCTATATGGAGACGATGGGGCGGATTCTTTCTTCACCAAATAAGCTGGTTCTTGATCAGGCAAATTCTCCAGCGGTGCCTTATTTACCTTTGAACGAATTGTTGCGTAGCAAGTCATCGGAAAAAGTAAAGGCAACATCAGCGCGTCCTGCGTTACTCTTAGATTCTCGTATTTCTGGAGGAGATTAATTATGCAGCAATCTCGCTTTTTGTTTGTTTTTAGTGCTATAGTGTTTGTTTTGATGATTTTGTGGATGTCCGTATTTATCGTCTATCCTCGTCAACAAGTAGCAATTAAGCGTTTTGGACAAATTGTTCAGGTAGAATCTAATCCTGGAATCTATTTCAAGGCGCCCTTTATCGATAAGATGATCATTGTTGATAATCGGTTATTGCGTTACGATGTTCCTACACAATCTGTACAGGTTCGTGGTGGTGCGTATTATGAGGTGGATGCGTTCTTTATTTACCGTATTACAGATCCTAAGTTGTTTTTACAGCGCATTGCTTCTGGGCGTCCACAAATTGCGGCACGTGAAAACCTTGCACCACGGTTTATTGACGCTTTGCGTGCTGTTTATGGTAAGCGAGAATTTAAAGCAGCCTTATCGGATGAACGAGGCGCGATGATGGCTGAAGTACAGAAGCAGTTTTCTGTAGATGCAGGTTCGTTGGGTATTACCATTGTTGATGTGCGTATTCGTAAAACCGATTTGACTGATGCTGTTTCAGAAGATGTCTATCGGCAAATGGCAGCTGAACGTGAAGCTGCTGCGGAAAATATCCGTGCTCGTGGTCAACAAGAGCGAGATCGTATTGTAGCAGAAGCTAATCGTGAATATGAAGAAATTGTAGCAGCGGCAAAGCGTGATGCTGAAATTACTCGTGGTGAAGGTCAGGCTGAAAGTATTCGTCTTTTATTGAATGCGAGGGAGGCTAATCCGTCTTTTTACGATTTTTGGTTGGCGATGGAACAATACAAGAATTTAGAGAAAACACCGATGGTGATTTCTCCAAATGAGGATTTCTTTTTCTATTTTCGTAATCCGCCGCAGGCAAATAAAGCATTCTTACCGACAATGAATACTGGCATTAGTAAAACTGATCCAAAATCGGGAGAGAATAGATAAAATAATGGATTGCAGATACGAGATTTTGCATGAAAAGAATGATCTGTGACCATTTTCTTTTATGGTAAAAGTGGTAGAGAGTATCGAGCCGTGCTGGTTTTATGTAGATAAATTTAGTGGGGCTCTTTGCATCTTTGATTAAAGGCATGTCATGGATAGAAGTGTCGTGAGTAAAAATACGTTTTTAAAGTTTTTTATCACAAGAGTTGTTTTTTGTGTGACTTTGTTTCTATCAGGGTCAGGTTTGTCTTGGGGAGCAGAGACAAGCGAGGCATTGCTTTCTATTCCTGATTTAGCTTCTGAGCTTTTGGAAACAGTTGTGAATATTTCCACGGCACAGACTGTTGAAGGAACAGAACAGGATGAAAATACCTCGGTACCCGTTATCCCAAAAGATTCATTGCTGGAGGAATATTTTAGTGATTTTTTTACACCCAAGGATGCTCAAAAAGATAGTCAATTTCAAAAGGTGCGTTCTTTAGGGTCTGGTTTTGTGATTGATGCGCAAAAGGGGATTATTGTTACAAATTATCATGTTATTGTTGATGCTGATGATATTGAAGTTAATTTTACGGATGGTACAAAACTAAAGGCAAAGCTTCTTGGAAAGGATAGCAAAACTGATTTGGCGTTGCTTCAAGTCGATGCAGGAAGTAAAAAATTAAAAGCTGTGCGTTTTGGTGACTCAGAAAAAGCACGTATTGGTGACTGGGTTATGGCTATTGGTAATCCTTATGGTTTTGGTGGCAGTGTGACGGTTGGTATTATTTCTGCGCGTAACCGTGATCTTAATGCTGGTCCCTATGATAATTTTATTCAAACAGATGCAGCAATTAATCGGGGCAATTCTGGTGGTCCGTTATTTGATAGAAATGGTGAAGTCATTGGCATTAATACAGCAATTGTTTCACCTTCGGGAGGATCTATCGGTATTGGATTTGCTATTCCATCGGATATGGCTCTTTCTGTTATTAATCAATTGCGTGATTTTGGAGAAATAAGACGTGGTTGGTTGGCTATTCGTATTCAGCCCGTAACAGAGGATATTGCAAAAAGTTTAAAATTGGATAATGCTGTGGGAGCATTGGTGGCTGGTAAAATAGAACAGACGGAAGAAAATAATGTAGATAATAGCCAGTTACAAACTGGAGATGTTATTCTTTCTTTTGGTAATTCCAAAATTAAGCATGCACGTGATTTGCCGCGTTTAGTTGCAGAAAGTTCAGAAGGAAAGGTGGTGGATGTTACTGTTTTACGGAATGGGCAAGAAGAAACAGTAAAAGTTAAGCTTGGACGTTTGATTGAAACAGATCCAAATGAAGATACAGAAGAAGAAGTTGATGATAAAAAAAATCAAGATCTGTCGAAAAACGTGACAATGCAATTTATGGGAATGACGTTATCTGAACTGACGGAGGATTTGCGTCATCGTTATTCAATTTCAGATAAACTTCGAGGACTAGTGGTGACATCTGTTGCACAAAATAGCGCAGCGGATAAAAAGCGTATTCGCGTTGGTGAAGTGATTGTTGATATCAATCAGAGTTCTATCACAACAATTGATGAGGCTAAAAAACGTATTCATAAATTACGTGAAGCTGGACGCAAAAATGCTCTATTTATTGTAGCGCGTCCAGATGGAGAGTTACGGTTCGTAACGCTCCTAATGGATTGATCCTTAAAAATTATTTTTTGTTTTTTATCAGCCTTAGTATATGGGATATTTTGCAAGCTAGGCATGTGATGTCCAATATTTCTCAAATTCATTTCACGATAGAGAGCATGGGGTGTGCAAGATAAAATTCATTGGGCAGCTCTATTTTTGCGTTAAATAAAAGTACAAGTTGGTACCATCATAGATTTGCTAGATTTCCAACCTTGCAACAGCTTAGGCTTTAAAATAGTGCATAAGAGATCTATGTTTTGTATTTAAGTCAATTATTATTATAAATAATGTTGTATCTAGTGAGAATTTTAGCACTTTGTGATTGTATTTTGTGTGCTATAGAGAACGTTTTTTCACTTCAGTTTGAAAAAAGCTCTCTCAGAGAAAAATCATATTAGACTAAATTAGTTATATATATATTTACACCTTTCTTGGTGATGGATGAAAAAATAATTATAAAAAAAGAGCGTGAAGAAGACAATTTCTGAATCTCCTATTATAAATCAGAGTAGCATGCTGTTTTTATAGGAAAAAATAAAGCTGTTTGATTGTATAGGTTAAGCTCAGTATTATTTTCATAAATGATGACAAAGAGTATGTTTTTAATGGCCTAAACGGACAAAATTATTATAGCTGTGGTTTGTTATTGAATTATGATAGCAAAAAATGCTTGGAAATTCCTTTGGTGTTGTTCTTAAGTCTATTTTTTCTTTTTTATAAGTTTCATAAGGGGCTTTGTCTTAAGGGGAATTTGTGTTCGTATTTTTGTTTGAAGTATTTACTCTATGATAATGGAGAGAAGATAGTGGCTTTGGGGGTGTCTGTATGTTGCAATAAGTTATTGATTGGGAGAAATTGCTATTCATGGTACAAAGAACAATTACATTGATAGCAGGGCCAACGGCAAGTGGGAAGTCAGAACTTGCCTTGCAAATGGCTCAAGAAAAGAATGCTCTCATTATTAATACTGATTCAATGCAGGTTTATGATGTTTTAAATATTTTAACGGCACGGCCGGGGGAGGCTGACACCGCGATTGTTCCCCATTATCTTTATGGTCATGTGAGTCCTACTTTGAACTATTCAGTAGGGCAATGGTTGTGTGATGTCCAGGAGCTATTGGCTACTTTTTCTTTAAGATCAGTTATTTTTGTTGGTGGAACAGGACTTTATTTTCGTGCTCTTTTAGAGGGGATTTCGGAAGTCCCTCATGTTCCAGATGTTGTGCGGCAGAAGTGGCGTTTGCTGCTTGATAAAGAGGGACCTGAAAGTCTTTATCGCCAGTTGTTGCAGATTGATGCTGTTGTTGCTGAAAAAATTTCTTCGCATGATAGACAGCGTATTGTCCGTGCTTTGGAAGTTTATGATGCAACCGGTAAGACGCTCAGTTGGTGGCAGAAACAAAAAACAACACCTCTCATTGCGCCGAATTTGACCGAAAAAATTCTTCTCATGCCACCACGTCCTCTGCTTTATGAACGTATTCATAAACGCTTGGATTCTATGATTGAAAGAGGAGCTTTAGAAGAAGTGGTGGCTATGAAAAAACTTAAACTTTCCTCTTCATTACCAGCAATGAAGGCTATTGGTATACCTGAGTTTATGGCTTATTTGGATGGATATAGAAGCTTTGAGAGTGCTCTTGAAGCGGTGAAAATACAAACGAGGAGATATGCAAAAAGACAAATGACATGGTTTCGTAATCAATTTGATGAAGAATGGATGCTTACTTTTTGATAAAAGAGCTGGAGCCTTGCAAAGAAACTTTCGAAAGATAAAAGATAATTCGTAAAAAAGAAATTTTTTAGAAAATATAATTTTTTATTGACGAATGGTATCAATGGAATTAGAAATCTGTCTACAAGGAATTTTTTATATATTTTATACGTTGGAATAATGGGGGGTAATCATACAGTATGTGTTGTGTAATGGGCTCCTTTGGGGGCTTTTTTTATGGGCTCCGTTAGGGGCTTTTTTATTGTCCTATAAAGTAGGTGAGTGGGAAAAATGAGAAATGATCAAAGAAAGCAAGAGAGTGCAGATGGAAAAATAATGTCGGGCGCTGAAATAGTGGTTCAGGCTCTTATAGATCAAGGCGTTGAACATATTTTTGGTTATCCTGGTGGGGCTGTTTTGCCTATTTTTGATGTTCTTTATCACCAAGATACACTCCAGCATATTTTGGTGCGCCATGAACAAGCTGCAGGGCATGCGGCTGAAGGCTATGCACGCAGCACAGGGAAGGTAGGGGTTATGCTTGTGACTTCTGGTCCAGGGGCAACGAATGCTGTGACACCTTTGCAAGATGCTCTTATGGATTCGATACCTCTTATTTGTTTTTCTGGGCAGGTGTCAACAACGGTGATTGGAACAAATGCTTTTCAAGAGGCTGATACAGTTGGAATTACAAAGCCTTGTACGAAGCGTAATTGGCTGGTTAAAAATGTCAATGATCTTGCGGCTATTATTCATGAAGCTTTTTCTCTTGCTCAATCAGGTCGTCCTGGGCCGGTTTTGATTGATATTCCTAAGGATGTTCAATTTGCTTCAGGACTTTATAGAGCACCTCAAGTTCAGGAGTCTTTACATTCTTTTCCCTCGTTGAAAGGGAATACTAAGGCTATTGAATCTGCCGTTTCTCTTTTAGTTGAGGCAAAACGCCCTATTATTTATTCTGGTGGTGGTGTTATTTCATCGGGGATGAAAGCTATACAGCTTTTACGTAATTTGGTTCAATTGGGGGATTTTCCGATTACTTCAACATTAATGGGACTTGGTGCTTATCCTGCTTCCGGTAAAAATTGGCTTGGAATGCTTGGAATGCATGGAACCTATGAGGCTAATATGGCCATGCATGATTGTGATGTCATGTTAGCTGTTGGAGCACGATTTGATGATCGTATCACGGGGCGCCTTGATGCATTTGCACCTCATGCGCGTATTATTCATATTGATATTGATCCTTCTTCCATCAATAAAATTGTAAAAGCAGAAGTTCCAATTATTGGTGATGTGGCTTGTGTTTTAGGAGATATGACGCAACTCTTAAAAATACAGCAACCAGCGTTTAACAGTGAAGTCCGTGAGGCGTGGTGGACGCAAATTAACCGTTGGAAAGCTCGTAATTCATTGGCATATGCGGAGAAAAAAGATGTCATTATGCCGCAATATGCTCTTGAACGACTTTATGCTCTTACCAAAGATGCGAATGCTTATATTACAACGGATGTCGGACAGCATCAGATGTGGGCAGCACAGTATTATCATTTTGATGAACCAAAACATTGGATGACTTCTGGTGGTCTTGGAACGATGGGGTATGGTCTTCCGGCCGCTATCGGTGTTCAAATAGCACATCCTGATGCGCTTGTTGTGTGTATTTCTGGTGATGCCTCCATTCAGATGAATATTCAAGAGCTTGCAACAGCTATTCAGCATGACACACCTGTAAAAATTTTCATTTTAAATAATCAGTATATGGGGATGGTTCGCCAGTGGCAGCAATTGCTGCATGGTAATCGTCTTTCTCATTCTTATACGGAATCTATGCCTGACTTTGTGAAATTGGCACAAGCTTATGGAGCCGTGGGAATTCATTGTTCAAAACCCGATGAACTTGATGATAAAATTCAGCAGATGATTGACTGTGATAAGCCTGTTCTTTTTGATTGTCGTGTTTATCATTTAGAAAACTGTTTTCCTATGATCCCATCGGGATGTGCTCATAATGAGATGTTATTACCCGATGAGGCAAGCGAAGAAGCTATTGCAAATGCTATTTCTTCCGAGGGAAAGATTCTTGTATAAAATTAATATGTTAACAAAATGGTGAAGGATAGTGATGATGAAGTCTTTGGAGTCCTCATCTCTGTCTCTTCTTTGTGGAGAGTTCCTATTATCCTTAGAGATCATTTTATGATTTTCATTCTTTGTTTAAAGACATGGGGTGTATTATTATTTGTTCATCTAAAAAATGTTATAAGTCGTGTGCACAATTATGTTTGAATTTATTTGTACGCGATGTTTGTTTTTTTAATTCATATGTTCACATTAATAGCTATTTCGTTGCATTTTTTAGATAATACATTGAATTATCTGTTATAAATTAATTATGTTGTCTCATATATGAAAGATTCCATCGTGCAAGAAAAAAATCCACTGTGCTTGAAGGGGGCAACCATGCAAACCGTCATACTTGTGAAAACAATAGAAAAGTTTGTCACTATGTTTTGGTTTCGCATTATGAAATTACTCCAAATCGCTCTTTCAAGGGCTTGATAGTGGAATTCCCCTAGCGGGCTTGAAGGAAGGGAAAAAATAACAAAGATCAAATGCAGCCATAGAAAATCAATTGGCCACCATAGCTTATAATTAGGTAGTAACCTCATCTGATTATGCGGGAGAAACCTATACATATGAGATGTATCGTCAATATATATAAATCAGAATAATACTCAACATCATATCATTATCAGGATATTAACATTGAAAATTAAATACTCTTTCTTTTATTTGTTCTATATATCTATGATTCCATAAATCTGCAGACACAAACACTCTTTGAATCCACCGCATTGGATTTTCATAACTATCAAATGATCCAAAAAACTTATCTCTAGAGTGTAGAGCCATTCTATTATCAATGTATAATAATCTTCCTTAGTGGTACATCAATTCCAAAAGATACAGCCTTAATAGCTTCATAAAAATGATCTAAAGCTTCCTTGGCTTTTTTTGACTGTGGTTCTAACATGCCAGGATAAAAAACAGCGCTGATATCTGGGAATTCACCGTCCCCTTGAACTAGGGGTACTTTACTTGTAGAGGTTACCCCATTTTTTCTCCATCTATAGGGAACATTAATTATATATAAATTATCCCTTAAGTTCCTCAAATCCTCCTCACTTAAAAGTTTTAACGCTAGACGTGCATCAGATATTCTCGTTAACGGGCCATCAACATCATTGCGAACACCAGATAAAAGTATCCCCTTTAAGAGATAAATTTAAACCCGTTATAAATTTTAGTGCAGCATTTTCTGTATGAAAATCTAACTCAACTTCAGATCCTAATTCTGTATAATCTTTTTTATTATCCTCTAAAGGAAGCAGGTTATTTACTATATGTTCGCCTTCAAACTTAATTGAATAAGGCTCTCCGATCACTACAGAAAACATCATAATTAAATTTTCGCTAATATAGCCACTTTTACAAGACGCATCTAAATTATAAGGATTAGGTGACGTATTAATTTGTCTATCAACAGGAAGGTTTTCAAAGATTAAATATGGTCTAGGGGTAATAGACCCCTTTTTGTTCATAAGAATTGTCAATATTCTATGTGGTAGCAGCGAAAATGCTATTTTTTAACTCAACCGAATATTCAATACCACCGTATGGATACTCAATAATAATTAAGTCAATAAGTTATATTAATAGTGAGGGTTTTATTTGTTATTGATTCTATTACGTTTTTTTGCCTCTATCCCTCATCTTTTTGAAGTTTTTTTATAGCTTCAAAAGCGAGTTTTTTACGGTCTGCGCTCTTTGTGTAAAGAGATGACATGGTGTCATCTGTCCAGCCAATATGTGTCGTGCAAATTTGATAGGCTAGCGATATAAGATAAATTTTACAAACATTGGCTCAGCCGGCATTAAGCGCTCTTTATAAAAGACGCTATATTTTGGCAAGCTTTTTCAAAATAATTCTCAAAGCTTTCTTCAGTCACATAGCCCAGATGCGGTGTGCAAAGAACTCTATCTGATTGCAATAATTTGCTCTCATATACTGGCTCGCTGTCATAAACATCCAGTGCAAAGTAAGTTGAATTTTCCAAACTTAGTATTTTTTCTATCGCCCCTTTTTCAACCAAAGCTGAACGCGCTGTGTTGACAAAAATAGCATGAGGTTTCATGCTCAATAGATCATCTAATTTTATGATTTCTCTGGTTTTATCGCTTAAACGTAAATGGACGGATATAACGTCAGGACGTGTAAAAAATTCATCTTTTGAATGCGTAAAATGATAACCTAAATTTTTTGCTTCTTGCGTTGAGCGCTCGCTCCCATAAACCAAAATGGACATGCTAAAAGCTTGAGCATATTGAGCAACCATTTTACCAATACGGCCAAACCCGAATATTCCAAGAGTAGCCCCTTTCATTTGGTTGCCAAATGTTGTTTGCCATCGTCCTTTTTTCATATCAGATACAGATTTACAGGGTTTTCTACGCGCAGACATAATTAAGAGCCACGCAAATTCAGCAGCAGAAGTTGGATCTCCACCACCGTCTAATATTTCAATTCCTAAGTCTCTACAAGTTTCTATATCAATATGTGAACCTATAGGGCCTGTTTGGCAGAATAATTTTAAATTTGGCAGTTTCAGGAGAAGATTTCTATCAACTATAGTCCGCTCTCTGATTAAGATAAGAATATCTATCTCTTTGAGCTTATCTTCTAAATCACATTCTTTAGCTAAATTATTTATAACCAGCACTTCATGCAATTTCATTAATTTTGTAATAGACTGTAATGTTAGGGTGGCTTTTTGATAGTCATCTGGAATTAATATTTTCAATTTAAACCTTCCGTTTCATTCATCAATATTTGAGCTCATTATTTCATTGTTATTTCTAGCAATAAGAATAGCATTAATCAGTTAGTTTCTATAAACTTTAAAACATTGCGACAAAAAAAAAGTTTGACTCAGTCGATGGAGAATTGCGCTTTTCTCATATTCTAGAGGACGAACCTGAAGTGCTACGCTGGACATGAAACCATGTCCCAGTTTTCTTATAATAGACTACCAAGAAGGACATACTTACGAACCATATTTTATTGTTGAAACAGAAAAAGTTCCATATTTGTGCGAGATAAAGCGTGCTTCATATAAGCGTGATGTCTCTCTTTATTCGTTGAGATATAACATATTTGTAGCATGAAGAGTAAATTTATTAAAATCATGATAAGAGGGAAATAGGAACCTTATAGGTGTATCATCATAGGATTAAGTCGTTTTGTTGAGAGCTATTTCTATTTTTGCCAAAAGGTTTTTGATATATTTATTATTATTTCGTAATAGTGGATGTACTTTATTTTTTATGTGCAAGAAAGCTGATTGATTGTGTAAAATAGCGTTCAAAAATTACATTATTCTTATCCTGTTAAGGACATTTTTTCTAGTGAGGGTTTTGCAATTGCAATGCTCTTTTTCTCATTCTAAATTTTGGTTAGAAAAAGCGTATAGAGGTGTTATTTTAAATTTAAGATATGCATCTTCCATTGTTGGTGTTACTGTTGTAAAAAATGATATTTTATTTGATACGCATAAAGTGTTACCAAGAAGATCGATGTATAGATAAAATTTAGATTGTTACAATATCTTGAAAAAGCAATGGGTAAATAATTGATAATTGTGCTACGAAAGTTGTTAGATGGGCGTGTATCAGCAATTCTTAATAAAAAATTTTTTCTTGATAGTGGTTTTTTTTCAAAATACTGCTCTTTTTATGCAAATCTTATGTTGGTAAGCTATGCAGTTTTCACGGGAACAGGATAATGCATTGAAGGCTGTTGCCGCGTGGTTGAAGGAAGGGCGTTCTCCTCTTTTTCGCCTTTTTGGCTATGCGGGGACGGGTAAGACGACGCTTGCGCGCTATTTTGCAGAAACAGTTGATGGTTCTGTTCAGTTTGCTGCTTTTACAGGGAAGGCGGCGCAGGTTTTACGTTCTAAAGGTGCAAGCAATGCTTGTACGATTCATTCGCTGATTTATTGTCCACGTGGTGAAGAGGAAGTTTCCGATGAAATAACAGGAAAAAAGTCTATCGCTCCAACATTTACATTAAATCGAAGAAGTGCTGCTGCACAAGCTAAACTCATTATTGTTGATGAGTGTTCGATGGTCGATGAAAAATTGGCGCGTGATTTAATGAGTTTTCGGACGCCAATTCTTGTTCTTGGTGATCCAGGCCAATTGCCTCCTATATCAGGTGGAGGATTTTTTTCCAGTGGAGAACCAGATTTTCTTCTTTCAGAAATTCATCGGCAAGCGCGAGATAATCCGATTATACGTCTTGCTATGGACGTGCGTGAAGGACGCGATATTGCTTATGGTGACTATGGAGAAGCTTGTGTTGTTACACGTAAAGAGGTCAATCAACAATTGGTTTTGGATGCTGATCAGGTATTGGTGGGGGTTAATCGTACGCGCTACCTTTATAATCAGCGTTTGCGTGTGTTAAAAGAATTTACAGCAGATTATCCGCAAGCAGGAGATAAGCTGGTGTGTTTGCGAAATGATCCTATTAAAGGTTTGTTGAATGGCTCTTTATGGAAGGTGATGACTTCACAGAAGGAGACAGTTAAACCGAGTATTAATCTTCTTGTTAAACCAGAAGAAAGTGAGCGTGGGGTAGCAAAGATTAAACTTTTAAAAGCAGCGTTTGAAAACCCTGATCAAGAAATTTCATGGCAATTAAAAAAGCGATATGATGATTTTGATTATGGGTATGCATTAACGGTTCATAAGGCACAAGGTTCTCAATGGAATAATGTCGTTTTGTTTGATGAAAGTTTTGCATTTCGTGATATGTATGCGCGCTGGCTTTATACGGGAATTACGCGCGCAGCAGAACGTTTAATGATTGTTCGATAGAAAAAAATATGTATATCATCTAAGTTTCAGATGGAAAATGCCTTTTTTCTATCTTGTTACATACTATAAAAAATGGAAATGGGCATGGCGGTAAAACTTTCGGTTAATCTTAATGCTGTTGCTGTTTTGCGTAATCGACGTAATCTTCCGTGGCCAAGTATAACGAATATTGGGCATATAGCGCTTGCTGCTGGAGCAGCAGGTTTGACGGTTCATCCACGCCCTGATGAAAGGCATATTCGTTTTGCGGATTTGCCAGATATATACTGTTTAATCAAGAACGCTTTTCCTACAGCTGAGTTTAATATTGAAGGTTATCCCAGTGATCAATTTTTAGATATCGCTGAAAACTACGCGGATCAGATTACCCTTGTTCCTGATGATCCAGATCAGTCAACGTCTGATCATGGTTGGAATTTTGCTCATGATGCAGAATTTTTAGCACCTATTATTCAGAATTTAAAAAAAAGAAAGATTCGTGTATCCCTTTTTGCTAACCCTACTGTCGATGGTCTTGATATTGCTAAAGCAATGGGTGCTGATCGTGTGGAATTTTACACGGGACCTTACGGTGGTGCATTTCAGGACAAAATAAAACAAGTTCAAGAGCTCAATAAACTTGTTGTAGCAGCAATAAGAGCAAAAGAGTTGCAGTTAGGTATGAATGCAGGGCATGATCTGACAATTATGAATCTTCCTGCTCTTGTCAAAAAGATTCCTTGGCTTGATGAAGTTTCTATTGGCCACGGGCTCATTGCTGATGCATTAGAGTATGGAATGCATGAGACTGTTCAGCGTTTTATCCGGTTATTATCGTAACCTTTTTTCTCTATAAAAATTGGAAGAGAAATTTTTATAGAGGTTTGTCAATTTATCTTAAAAAACAATTTTATACATGTTGAGATAAGTAGCACTATTAGCATACATTATAAAATATTCTATTTTCCTCTGTTTATTGGTAGCTTTCTATTTTTTGTGTTTTTTAGGGTATGAAATGCTTTTTTATATACCATCCATTATGAGGAAATTTTACCAAATCTACTTACTATAATTTCTTTGAAGGGAGAAGAAATAGGGTTTTGAAAGTATTTCCATTATAAAGGAGTGCGTAGGATTTTAATGGATCAATACACAAATTTTCTTGATATTTGAGCTCATTTTCGGGTTATCTGTAAATAGTATAACGTAAAATCTCCTTATGAGTAAGCTTAATGCAATAGGAGCTGTTAAATAGAATGATGATATCGACTTGTAGCTTTATGAAGTAAAGAGAGTGGTGTGCAATAAATCTTAGACTATTATAGGGGATTCTTGAAAAGGGCTCGAGCATATTAAAATTTTTTTATAAGGCGCCATAAATGGATAACATAATGGCCGTATGGGGGTGTTCTTTTTTGCGTGAGAAGCGTGGATATTAAAGAACGTAAAAAGTAAAAACATCCTCTCTATTATTCTAAAGATATTGTTGTATATGCTTTTGAAGGTTGTGTTAAAACAATACTTGTTATTTTGTAATTTTTCTTGCTATCCATATTGATTTGGTTCATGTTAAAAATTGTATGTTGTATCTTAATTTTTAGAATATAGCGTTTTGTTGCACGATAGAAGAGTAGAATATTAGCTAAATTTTCTTTAGAAATCTTATTTTGTGTAATTATTATTTTTGTAGAATAGTAGTTGAAGTTATTTGGGGATCTGTATATGTTTTAGGAATGTTTGGGGATTACAGTTTTTTCTATGCAATATGTAAACTTTAAAATTATTCAATTGCTGTGTTTTTATAAGCGGTGTTTTTTGTCTTTATAAGTGTGTGATGCACTAAAGATAATGTTTCTTATTTAATAAAAATAATCTGAAATCCAGTTTAAATAGAGAAAGAAGGAATTTTTTTATGCGTGTTTATTATGATCGTGATGCGGATGTTAATCTCATTAAAGGGAAAAAAGTAGCCATTGTTGGTTATGGTTCTCAAGGGCGTGCGCACGCTTTAAACTTGAAAGATTCCGGTGTTAAAAATGTGCAAATAGCTTTGCGTTCAGGGTCGGAAACAGTTAAAAAGGCTATGGCCGATGGTTTTGAAGTGGTGAGTGTTGCTGAAGCAGCAAAATGGGCAGATCTCATCATGATGGCAACACCAGATGAATTGCAAGCTGATATTTATAAGGAACATATTCATGATCATTTACGCGACGGGGCAGCAATTGCTTTTGCTCATGGTTTAAGTATTCATTTTGGCTTGATTGAACCTAAAAAAAACGTTGATATTGTGATGATCGCTCCTAAAGGTCCAGGTCATACAGTTCGTAATGAATATCAACGGGGTTGTGGTGTTCCTTGTTTAATAGCGGTGGCGCAAGATGCTTCAGGGCATGCACATAATGTAGCATTGTCTTATGCATGTGGACTTGGTGGTGGACGTGCTGGGGTGATTGAAACAACATTTAAAGAAGAGTGCGAAACTGATCTTTTTGGTGAACAGGCGGTTCTTTGTGGTGGTCTTGTTGAATTGATTCGAGCAGGTTATGAAACACTAACGGAAGCAGGTTATGCACCGGAAATGGCTTATTTTGAGTGTTTGCATGAGGTTAAACTGATTGTTGATCTCATGTATGAAGGGGGCATTGCAAATATGAATTATTCGATTTCTAATACAGCTGAATGGGGTGAATATATGTCTGGTCCACGTGTGATTACGGATAAAACCAGAGCAGAAATGAAACGTATATTGAAAGATATTCAAACGGGTAAATTTACATCGAATTGGATTCAAGAATATAAAGCTGGTGCTGCTCATTTTAAAAGTATGCGGCGTTTAAATGATAATCATCCTATTGAAGAAGTTGGTAAAAAACTTCGTTCTATGATGCCTTGGATAAAATCGAATGCTTTGGTTGATAAAGAGCGTAATTGAAGATTCTACAGAGATATTTTGTCAATAGCTTTTATAATTTTATAGATAAATATCAAAAAAGGGTAACTTTAGTTACCCTTTTTTATATGTTTTTTGTAATATAAGCTTTATTTTTTAATTTTTTGCATAATTCTTTTTCCCAAAAAGAAAGTATACAATTCCTAAAAATATGAACCATGCTGGAGTGTATTTTAAAGCTATGGCAGTGTCAGCTTCTAATGACAGTAAATAGATAATGAATGCAAAGAAAACAAGAAGCGCCCAACACATAACAACACCTCCTGGCATTTTATAAGGAGAGACAGTATGCTGGAGAGGACGATTGCGGCGATAGATGATATAGCTGATCAAAATGATAGACCATACAAATATAAACAAAGTTGCGGCAATTGTCGTAACAATTGTAAAAGCAGCTATGAGTGTTTGAGATAACGATACGACGGCATAACCAAATAAGATGCATATACATGAAAAGAATAATGCGTTGGCTGGAACGTGGTTACGAGAAAGTTTTCCTAAAAATTTAGGAGCACCTTTTTGTGTTGCTAGCCCATATATCATACGGCTGGTAGAAAAAATTCCACTATTTGCTGAAGATGCGGCAGCTGTGAGGACAACAAAGTTCATCAAACCTGCAGCAGTTGGAATACCAATAAGTGCATACATTGTTACAAATGGGCTTTTTTCTGGACTGATTTGATCCCACGGCGTTACAGACATAATCACAAGAAGAGAGAATATATAAAAGAATACAATGCGGATTGGTATTGAATTAACAGCCTGTGGTAAAGCTTTTTGAGGCTCTTTTACTTCAGCAGCAGCTGTTCCAGCGAGTTCAATGCCAACAAAAGCAAAAATAACAATTTGAAATCCAGCAAAAAAGCCTGTAATTCCTCGCGGAAAAATATTCCCACCGTTCCATATATGGCTAAGAGAAGCAACTGTACCGTTTGGAGAGACAAAACCGGTAAAGATCATATAAAATCCTACAACGATTAGGACTAGAATTGCTACGATTTTGATAAAACCAAACCAAAACTCAAGTTCGCCAAATAGTTTTACGGCGACGAGGTTAAGAATTAAAAAGGACATAAGACCAATTATAACAGGAATCCACGGATTGAGCTCAGGCCACCAAAAGTGTGTATAAGTGACAATAGCAATAATTTCAGCAGTTCCAGTGACAATCCAACACAACCAATATGTCCAGCCGATAAAGAATCCGGCACATGGCCCTAGAAGATCGGTTGAGAAGTCAATAAAAGATCGGTATTGTGTATTAGAAAGCAATAACTCTCCCATAGCACGCATGACAAAGTATAGAGCACAACCAATAATTGCATAAACGAGTAGAATTGAGGGGCCTGCTACACTGATTGTTTTTCCTGATCCCATGAAGAGACCTGTTCCAATCGCTCCACCAAGGGCTATAAGTTGTATGTGTCGGTTATGTAGTCCACGTTGCAATTTCTTCTTAGGTTTTTTTTCTAAATTTTGTTTGTTCATTTTTGGGGAGTTCTCCTTAGTTATTTTTAAATAAAAATTACCCTAAAAAAGGTAATTCCTTCTATTGGAACACGCTATGGTTAAGGAGTAAAGGAATTTTTTTCTATGACTATATGTGAATAAAGCAAAAACATTATTAAATAATGGAATAATTATTTTATATATAAGAAACAAAAGATAAATTGTATTATATTTTTTTGATTTTTTATGTTTTATACATAAGTTATATATATAATATATAATATAATTTATATTATATATTATTATTAGTTGTATATAAATAATAATTTATATTTATGTATATTTATTTATTATATAAATATCTTTATATTTAAAATTATTTATTTATGTGTATTTTTAGCTATATAAAAATATAAATAAAATTGTAAATTTATTAAATATAAAACTTTGTATATAAATAAAATAAGTTTAAATAGTTAAAATATTATTTAAAACATTAAAAAATATATTTAAAATTTATATTTAAGTATTAATATTTAAAATTTATTACAAATAGAAAAATATTTTCATAGAATCTTTTTTTATTGCAGATAGCTATTAAGATATATTCTGTTTAGAGCTATATTTTTAATTTTGATAAAAAATTGAATATAAATTTTTTGGGGGGGAAGTTTTAGATAAAATCTCATGTTTTATTAGTAAACAATGTCAGTGAAGTTTATAGAGAATTCTTTACAGAATAGCTCGTTCTTATCCTATTATACAGTAAAGTACTGTTGTGTAGAGTAGTGATATAAAGCATGTAACATTTTACACATTAAGTATTTTTAGAATGGGTGGTGTTCAGGGCAGGGCTAGCCCATAGAGCCTTATGTAGGTGAACCATATAAATGATCAGCAGCATTCCCCCTTAATAAGCCGGATTGTTTACAAACCGGTGCCGGTAGGAATCGTCGTTTTTTGATGTTTGGGGAGGAGGTTAAGTAGAAAAAGGGTAATTAAAATTACCCTTTTTTGAGATGTTTTTATGTATAGACTTTATTTGTTACCTTGAGTTATACTTTTCTTTACAAACATAAAATACATTATACCCAAGAAAACAAACCAGAATATACTATATTTTAAGGCTAGTAGAGTATCAGCTTCTAATGTCAACAAATAGAGCATGAAAACAAAGAAAACTAAAATTATCCCACACATGACAACACCTCCTGGCATTTTATAAATGGATTCAGCGTGTAGATGAGGGCGATTGCGACGATACACAATATAGCTAACCAAAATTACAGACCATACGAATAAAAATGCAATAGCTGAAATGCTTGTCACAATTGTAAAAGCACTTATGAGGCTTGGAGAGAGTGAGGCAATTGTATACCCTATTAAAATACATAAACAGGAAAAGAATAGAGCATTGGCTGGAACATGGTATCTGGAAAGTTTACCTAAAATTGGAGGGGCACCTTTTTGTGTTGCAAGCCCATATATCATACGGCTGGTAGAAAAAATACCACTATTTGCTGAAGAGGCAGCTGAGGTGATAACGACAAAGTTCACCAAGCCAGCAGCTATCGGAATGCCTGCAAGCCAAAACATCGAGACAAAGGGGCTTTTATCTGGAACAATTTGATCCCAAGGTGTGACAGACATAATTACAGCGAGAGAAAAAATGTAAAAGAGTACAATACGGACCGGTATTGCATTAATTGCTTTGGGGAGAACTTTTTTAGGTTCTTTTACTTCAGCAGCGGTTGTTCCAGCAATTTCTATACCAACAAAAGAAAAAATAGCAATTTGAAATCCAGCAAAAAAACCTGTCATTCCTCGCGGAAAGATATTGCCATCGTTCCATACGTGATTGAGAGAAGCAACCGTACCATTGGGAGAGGTAAAGCCCGTAACGATCATATAAAATCCCACAACAATTAATGCTAAAATTGCGACGACTTTGATAAGACCAAACCAGAATTCAAGTTCACCGAATAGTTTCACGGCAAAGAGGTTAAAGATTAAAAAGACACTAATGCAGGTAAAAACGGTAAACCATGGATTGAGTGTTGGCCACCAAAAGTTCATATAAGTGATGATGGCAATAATGTCAGCAGCTCCAGTTACAACCCAGCTCAACCAATAGCTCCAGCCAACAAAGAAAGCTATTCCCGGTCCTAGCATATCGGTTGAAAAATCAATAAGAGATCGGTATTGTGAATTAGAAAGCAACAATTCTCCCATAGCACGCATGACAAAGTATAGAGCAAAACCGATAATAGCATAAACGAGTATGATGGAAGGACCTGCTACACTAATTGTTTTTCCTGCCCCCATGAAGAGACCTGTTCCAATAGCACCACCAATGGCTATAAGTTGTACATGTCGGTTGTGTAGTCCACGCTGCAACTTATTCTGAGAATTATCTTTTAAATTTTGTTTGTAGCTCATTTTTTGGGGGTTCCCTTTAATTATTTTGAGATTAAATTACACTAAAAAAGCATTATTTCGTATCGAAGCATGATATAAATGAGGTGTAAAGGAAAAAAACGTTTTTTATGATTTTGTGTGGATAAAGAAAAGAATATGCTTTTGAAAAAAGAGAATGTTGTCCTCTTAAATAACGTAACAGATATTTGAATAGGGAGCTTTTTATTGTTATTAATAACAAATAAATTGTTCATTAAAAGACGTGGGGCTTTTAAAATTATTTCAGAAAGTTGTCAGGAGTTTTTATAATTTTTTGAAACTTATTATTTGTAATCAGTGCATTATTTATTATTATTCATAATGGTGAGAGTTTTACTTTTTGCTCAAATAGCACTCGAGAGTTCTCATCTTAGTTTAATAAACAATTTTTAATGGAAAATTAAAATGATTTTTAAAATCATTTTTTTGTTTGTATGGTGCTATCATAAATCAAAAAGTTACTTTTGTTTCATAAAAGAAAAGAGGAATATCATAGCTTATTTTTTTAAAAGTGATGAATAAGGATTTTGTTTAGATATTGGTAACATTTTATAAAATGTTGCGAGAAATTCACATTGTTTACACAAAGTTTACACAAACGTCCTTGAGAATATGATAAAGAAATGCAACGTAATTCAGTTATATAAAGAAAAAAAGAACTGGGGATTGTATAAGCTCTGTTAGAGATTGAGCTATTCATAGTGAGAGACAGAATCAGGAAAAGATTGCTCTATTAACTTTACAATTTGTTATCAAAAGATAAAACTATCCAAAGAAAATGAAAAAAGAAAACAGAGATAAAACTGTTCCTGTCGCAATGTTAATCGAGCCTTTTACCCGCTGCTTTTTTAAGGCGGTACTGGCAAATGATATAAAAATGGTCATTAAAGTAAACCATGCAAAGATATTGAAAGAATGTATGGTTACAAGTTCAAAGCCTTTTTTAATGCCACCGCCAGAAGACAAAAATTTCGGGAAGGCCGCTATATAGAATATTGATACTTTTGGGTTTAGTATTTGTGTCATAAAGCCGTCTATGTAGCTGGTTAAAAGCTTTGTTTTACCGATACCCATGAGTTTTACTAAAAAAAACAGCGTTTTGTTGTTGAGAATGAGCGCTGATACACCTAGGTGTGGAAAATGCCCCATGCACATATGTTGCTGTACACAATCCTAAAACGTTTACAAATGCGTTCTTTCTTCCCAATCTCGTTGCATTATCGATGATAAGGGCCATATTCGGCCCCGGTGAGATGACTAAAAAAAATGAAACAATGAAAAAGGTCAGTATTTGATGATTCATTTTACTTTTAGCTCTGAAATTAATTGATTTTCGAGATACAATTCTATTCTGTCAAACTGAGAAAGTTTTCCGACACCCTGTGGAGTGCCTGTGTATATGAGATCACCACGTCTTAGCTGAATGTAGTGACTTAAAAATGAGATTATCTTCTCAAAGTTAAAGATCATATTTTTCGTATTGCCAACTTGTCTTGTTTCGCCATTTAACTTCATTGCAAAGGTTATTGGGTTGTTTATTTTTTCCTTGTTTATGAAGTCAGAGACGTATGCGGCGCCTTTAAATCCTTTCGATAAAAGCCAAGGAAGCTTTTTTTCTTTCAGTTTTGTTTGCAAATCCCGCGCTGTGAGATCAAGACCTATTGCTACGGCATCATAGCATTCTTCTGCTTCTTCCTCCATGATCATGAAAGCGTCCTTTGAGATTTTGAGCACAATTTCGGTTTCAAAATGTATTTCTTTGGAAAAATCAGGGAGATAAATTTCATTGCCTAAAACGAGTGAACTTTTTGGCTTGCTAAAGATAACAGGTTCATCTTCAACAACATTACCTAGTTCATGAACATGTTCAACATAATTGCGTCCAACACAGTAAATGTCATTTATCATAGGGCGCCCTCCAAATTTTTCATTTTCTCTTTGTATAGGCAAGAGAGAACTTTGCAAACAACATTTTTTCTTATATCGCGTTGTGCGGTTTCTGAAAAAGAAGCATTGTGTGGGTTGATGACTAACCATGATGACAGTTCTTCGCATTGGCTCTCTTTTGAAGAGTGCCCAATCGTATAGTCTTTGAGATTATTTTAATTTTGATTGCCAATTTCTTGAAATTATTTTTTTACTTAAAGAGTGATTTTGGTCGTCTACGCAGCGATCAGTAGGGGTTGAAAGCCCTAAAGTTCGATCATAAATGAGCCCACTCTGTGGGTGTCTCGGAATTATGGGGTATTTTTCTATGTCTAGGTGCGATGAGCACTAAAAGCAAAAAAAGCTGACTCGAACTCAGTACTTTCAGGCTCTCGGAATACTAATGCGAGGGTGCTCGCACCCAGGGGAGGGAGCTTAAGAGTGAAAAGAAAAAAGCTACATTTTAACGACATTTCTATAGGCAAAAAATTCGCTTTCAAAGAACAATGCTGGGAATGTCTCAAAAGCAATTAGGGCACCAATTAGGGGTAATTTTTCAACAAATCCAAAAGTATGAGAAAGTCTCTGAGGGTTTAAAAGAAGCAGACCGTGGCAAACTTATTATGGCATTTGAAACGGAGAAGATTTTTACCATCTTTAAGATAGCAGAACAAATAACTAGAACTGGCAAGCGTGTTTTGTTTTTCGTGCCTTCTCTGGCTTTGATGTCATAAACAATAAGAGAATGGACACGCTATACAGAAGTGCCGTTTCGTTCCTTTGCGGTGTATTCTGATACATAAGTTGGCAAGCGTCGAAAAACAAAGATGCTGTTGTCGAACTTGATGTTTCAGATCTTGCTCTATCAGCTACCAACTGATGTTCAAAAGCTTTGAAAAAAACAAATAAAGTCTTAGCGAATGCAATGACCGTGGTGTTTGCTACTTACCAATTAATCCAAGTGATTGCGGATGCGCAAAAGAAATACGGTTTACCAGAATTTGATCTGATCATTTGTGAAGCAGTACAGGCTAAGGCAGTAAGGTAGAACCTTTGGTTGTAGAAGCCAAGGAAGTAGCTGAGACTGCGAAGTCGACAGCGGAAGAAGCGAAGAGTGTTGCGGAGCAAGCAAAGGAAGAAGCTGATACGACAAAGCAAGGGCTTGGAGAGGTCAAGAGTTCATTAGACACGGTGACAGCAACGACAAATTCTGCGAATACAGCCGCCTCTGAGGCAAAAGTGTTAGCGGAAGAAGCGAAGAGTGCATTGATAGAAGTTCAAGAGAAGGCACAGAGGAACAGTGACAGTCTTTCTGAACTTCAAAGTAAGGTAGGTTCTCTTTCCACTAATTTTTTAGAGAATGTGCGTTTTAATCAACCTGACAGAATTCTGGAAGCCGATTCACACAATAGAAAAGGTCTTGTGATCAATGAAGGGGCGTGTTTTCGCTTTTATCGTGGCGGTGAGAATGGGGATAGGTCCATCTTTTACCGCATTCCAGTGCGTGGAAGTGCGTCTTTTGAAGAATATATTGAAGCAGGAAAGGATTATTATATATATCTTATACCAACCCTCACTAATAATAATGAGATATCCTTTGAAATTTCGCAAAATCCGACGGCTCCTGATGGCTATACAGAGGATACCTCTAAAAAGATTGGTGGATTTCATACGCTTTGTGCAGATGTTGGTGAGATTGAAGATCATCCGTTATCGGTTAAACAAATTCCTTCAAAGGGTATATAGTTTCCTTTCATGAGACTATGATAAGTCGATTCAATATTAATGGCTGCTATGTAATAGGCTAGGAGAACAATCTCGTTGGCTTTGATTTCATTTCGGAACTTATATTCCATATCTTCTGGTTTAATGAGATTTGATTGTAAAAGCCGTGTAATAAAAGTACCCGTTCCAGTGAAAGGGTCTAGAATAGAAACACCTCGAGAACTTAAGCTTTGTCCAAACTCTTGCTCTAAAACATCATTGACGGAATGTAAGATAAAATCAACTATTTCAATAGGCGTATAAACAATCCCAAGTTTATCTGTTGTCTTTTTGAACGCCTTGGTAAAAAAATCTTCGTAAAGTTTGATAATAAGATTCTGTTTTGCTCGCGTTTCAATAATACCCTCTGTATCATCCTTTACACTTTGATAAAACTTTTCAAGATCTTTGGCTTCGTCTTTGATATTCATCTTATCAAGTTCAGCTAAGATCTTTTCCATCGCTTGCGAGATGGCGTTTTTACTCACAAACTCATTTCCATCAAACAAGGATTCAAAAATAGGTCGTGTCACAAGGTGTTGCGCCAACATCTCAAGGGCATCCTCTTGCTCGATACTGTCATTTAAACCGTTCTTTAATTCTTTATGAAAGGCACCAAAAGCATGAAAGGCTTCACTCTTTTTATCAGCGAGTATGCTTTTAAGACGGATAATATGATTTTGTGCAATTGCAGCCACATTGCCAGCCCATTTTTCCCATTGATTAGGCTCTCCACATTTTTTGACAATGATGGGCTTAATAGCACGCGATAATTCATCAACATAAAACTCGAATTCTTTTTGTCCTCCATACCTATGAGAATTTTCACTTGCTACTGAACCAATATGAAGCCCAGCACTTTCCGATTTCGCGTGGAAAGAGAGTTCGTCAACAACTGCGGTCATTGCTTGTAAAGCAGGGTCAAAAGTGACCCCTACAATCTCAAACACATGACGAACATCTTGGTCCAGCTCTAAGGCTTTTATTTTGTTTTTAAAGTTGTCATCATGAGCACGCAAAGCATTGAGAACTTGCCAGATGACATCATACTTTGTATTGTTTTCTAAAGCCTGTTGTGGTGGAATATTAAAGGGAATACCAACGGGTAAAATAATGTAGCCTGTTGTTTTACCTTCTGCGCGGCGCATCACACGCCCCACAGCCTGTATCACATCCACATGACTTTTACGCGGGTGTAAAAACATAACCGCATCAAGAGCAGGGACATCCACCCCTTCAGAGAGACAGCGGACATTGGTTAATACACGGCAGTTATTCTCATCTGTATCTTCTTTAAGCCAATCAAGTAATTTATTACGTTTTTTGCCATTAAAGGTTCCATCAATATGTTCAATCTCAAAATTAAGGGAGGTTTTACTTTCCGGCACAAATTTATGATATTCATCAATGGCGTCATTGAATAGTTCGCTAACTAGTTGAGACGTATTGATATTTTTACAAAAAGCCAGAGAACGACGCATAGGTTTTATGCCATCTTCTTCTTTCTTTTCTATTTGGGAAAGTGCTTTGTAGCAGCCAATGATTTTGGTTGTATCATCAAGAATAAGTTCGGAATTTTTATCTTTAAGCCGCTTCTGAATCGTTGCATTGATAATTGCTTCATCAACAGCTAAGACGATAACTTTATAAGATGTTAAAAGCTTATCTTTTAGAGCTTTTGAAAAAGTATAAGTGTAAAGATTTTTCCCATAGAGCTCTTCATCATCCATGGACGCTAGAACGGCATCAGATGCGTCAGCCTTTTTTTTTCAGCTTGTCGGTAAAAATCTTGGGCGTTGCTGTCATATAGAGACGTTTTTTACCCCGAATGATACTGTTATCATGAACTTTGATAAATTCAGATTCACGCTTGTCTGTTCCTAACACAGCTCCAGTGGTACGGTGTGCTTCATCACAAATGATCAGATCAAATTCGGGTAAATCATGGTCTTTTTGAGCATCCGAAATCACTTGGATTGAATGATAA